>NZ_FOCS01000010.1:0-222052 GCF_900110155.1 Methylobacterium sp. UNC300MFChir4.1
GCGATCGAGGACATCATCGAGCCCTACCTGATCCAGCGCGGCTTCGTGCAGCGCACACCCCGCGGACGCGTCCTCACCCGACACGCCTACCGGCACATGCAGATGCCGGAACCGAAGCGCGAGACGCCCGGGCAGTTCGGCTTCTTCGGTGACGGAGAGCCCTGAGGACCGGTCAACGCGTCTCCATGCATTGAATTCGGACCAGCATTTCACCGGGCACATGCGCGGATCGCGCGATGCTGCGCGCGGCAGACGGGTGAGTTCCGCGTCGCGATCTCGGCAAGTCGCTGCCGTAACAGCCATTTTGTCGATCGTCTCGGAACAATATTGCCAAGCTTAGGCGGGGATCTCGTCGATCACGTAAGTGTAAAAACTGCCGGATCGCGTGGAACAGCGCCGAAACGCGACAGTTGGGGAGGCGACCGCGCCGGGTCCGCTCGGCGCCGGCAAGGCTGTCCCGATCAGGGTCCTGCCCTCCGATCGCGGCAGATCTTCGCGATCTCAAGAACAACGTCAGGGATAAACTTCCGCCATGAAGAAACTCACGCTCGCCGTGCTCGGCCTGTCCGTCGCCGCCATCTCGGCGCCCGCCTTCGCGCAGGACGCCCTGCCGATCCGCGTGCTGCCCTTCGCCAATCAGGACGGCGTCGGCGCCGCCGCGACCGAGACGCCCGCCTTCCGGGCCGAGGCGCTGCGTTCGGACGCCGCCAGCATCGAGGCGAGCCGGATCGCCCTCCAGCGGTCGCGCAACCCCCGGGTCCGCAACTACGCCAACCGCGTCCTCGTCGAGCGCAAGGCGACCACCGACGCGCTGCTGCCGCCGAACACCTCCCTCACCCGCAACGGCTCGGTGGTCTCCGACAACCAGGGCATCCGCACCGACCTGAGCAACCCGGTCGGCCTGGTGCTCGCGCCGGTGACGGTAGCCGCCAACATCGGCACCGGCATCGTCGGCGGCGCCCTCGGCGCGGTCGGCATCGTCGACAACAGCCCGGCCGAGCCGGGCCGCCGCGTGGCCCTCGGCGAGCGCGGCCAAGCGCGTCTGGCGCAGCTCCAGGCGGCCCCGAACGGCCGGGCCTTCGACCGGACCTACATTGACCAGCAGGCCCGCTCGGACGCCCGCACCCTGGCGCTCTACGACGCCTACGCCAAGCAGGGCGACAACGCCCAGGGCCGCAAGTTCGCCACCGAGGCCCTGCCCTACATCGCCGACGAGCACGCCCACTCGGCGAGCCTCGCGGCCCGCATCGGCGGCTGAGCGCCGCGCATGGCGTGATCTGCGCGAGGGCCGCCCCAGGGCGGCCCTCGTCGTGTTGCGCCGTCGCACAGCCCGTCGCTAAAGGGGCGCATGAGCGCGATCGAGCCCGCCAAGAATGGATCCGCGGAGGACGGTGCCCCGCCCCACCGGATGGGCGTGCGCGTCTACTACGAGGACACAGACTTCTCCGGCTTCGTCTACCACGCCAGCTACCTGCGCTTCCTCGAGCGCGGCCGCACCGAATTGTTGCGGGAACTCGCCGGCGACCAGTCGGACCTGCACCGCGACGCACGCGGCCTCGTCTTCGTGGTGCGGCGCATGAGCCTCGATTTCCTCCGGCCGGCCCGGATGGACGACCTGCTCACCGTCGTGACCCGCACGCGCGCCCTGCGCGGCGCCTCGATGCAGCTCGCCCAGGACGTCCGACGGGGCGACGAAGTGCTGGTCTCCGCGGAGGTCACGGTCGCCTGCGTGCGGGACGGCCGCGCCGTCCGCCTCCCGGACGCGCTGCGGCGGCGGCTCGCGCCCGGCGAGGCCGCCTAGACCTCAGCCGGCCCGCGCCGGGTCGGCCTCGCAGAGCACCCGCGCGAAGGCGTTGACGATGGTCAGCGCGTCGTACTCGACCGAGACCAGCTGGTAGCCCATCCCGACCATCTCCCGGGCCCGGGCCGGCGACGGCGCGAAGGCGCAGGGGATCTTGCCCGCCGCCCGGGTCTTGCGCGCGATCTCCCCGAGGGCCGCCGTGACCGCCGATCCCAGCGGGTCGATGGCCGCCCCCTTGGACAGGGCGATCGACAGGTCGGCGGGGCCGACCAGGACGCCGTCGATGCCCGGCACGGCGAGGATCGCCTCCAGGTCGGCGATCCCCGCCTCGGTCTCGCACATGGCGATCGTGAGCGCCCGATCGTTGGCGCCCGCGAGGTAGTCCGCGCCGTTCCGGAGCCCCGAGAGCCACATGGCCCGGTCCGGTCCCCAGCTCCGCTGCCCGACCGGCGGGAATTTCGCGGCCGCGGCCAGGGCCTCGGCATCCGCGACGGTGTTGATCATCGGCGCCACGACGCCGGCCGCGCCCGCGTCGAGCATCCGCGAGACCATGGCGAAGTCGCCCACCGGCACGCGCACCAGGGTCGATTTGCCGGCGAGGGCGACCTCGGTGATCGCCGCACACGACGTCTTGTAGTCGTAAGTGCCGTGCTGCTGATCCAGCAGGACGGCGTCGAAGCCGGCGCGCGCCAGGAAGCCGGCCAACATCGGGTCGGCGATCATGGACCAGCCCAGGAACCGGGCCGGGCCGGTGGGCAGCAGATCGGGCAGGCTGGGAACGGGGAGGGTCATGCGCGTCCTGCGGATCTCAGGGCTGTCGACTCGGCGCCGTGGGCCGCGACCATACGGGAGGCGCTTTCGACAGGTCCAGCCCGGAAGGCCCGTCGGACGGCGGCACATGCCTCAGGATCGCCCGGATCGAAACCGATCCTTAACCCTGCCGCGCCCTTAACGGAGGCGATGCCACGGCGGGGCGCGGGGGCCGTCGACGGCCCTTACTTTCGACAGATTCGCGGGCGACAGCGTTGATATCGCTCACGGATCCGGCGGACGCGGGCCTCGCCCGGCGCATCGCGATCCGGAGCAGGAGACCTCGACGGATGAACCCAGCCGACGCGATGCAGGCCGCGCCTGTCGCCGACATGACGCTGCTCGGCCTGTTCCTGCAGGCCCACTTCGTCGTGAAGATCGTGATGATCGGGCTGCTCAGCGCCTCGATCTGGTGCTGGTCGATCATCGTCGACAAGACGCTGCTGTTCCGCCGGACCAAGGCCGAGATGGACGCGTTCGAGGACGCCTTCTGGTCCGGCCGCTCCCTGGAGGAGCTGTTCCGCTCGTTCAACGACCGGCCGGCCACGGGCCTCGCCGCCGTCTTCGTCGCCGCCATGCGCGAGTGGAAGCGCTCGTTCGAGGGCTCCGGCCGGCAGATCCAGTCGCTGTCGCAGCGCATCGAGAAGCAGCTCGACGTCACCATCCACCGCGAGGTCGAGCGGCTGGAGTCGCGCCTGCTGTTCCTCGCCTCGATCGGCTCGGCCGGCCCGTATATCGGCCTGTTCGGCACCGTCTGGGGCATCATGACCGCGTTCACCTCGATCGCGGCCTCGAAGAACACCTCGCTCGCGGTCGTCGCCCCCGGCATCGCCGAGGCGCTGTTCGCCACCGCCATCGGCCTGTTCGCCGCGATCCCGGCGGTGCTCGCCTACAACAAGCTCCAGGCCGAGGTCTCCAAGGCGCAGTCGCGGCTGGAGAGCTTCGCCGACGAGTTCTCCGCCATCCTCTCCCGCCAGATCGACGAGCGCCTGCCGCTCGCCGCCTGAACCGGCTGATCCAGAGGAGACCGATCCATGGGCATGGCAGCGGGCGCATCGCAGGGCGGCAAGCGCCGCCGGCGCCGGGGCCGCCGCGGCGGACCCATCAACGAGATCAACATGACGCCGTTCATCGACGTCGTGCTCGTGCTCCTGATCATCTTCATGGTCGCGGCGCCGATGATGACCGTTGGCGTCCCCCTCGACCTGCCGCAATCCAAGGCCTCGCCGCTCAATTCCGACGTGAAGCCGATCACCCTGTCGATCCGCCAGACCGGCCAGGTCTTCCTCGGCGAGGACGAGCTCACCGACGACTCGATCGTGCCGAAGCTCATGGAGACCGCCAAGACCGGGACCGAGGAGCGCGTCTTCGTGCGCGGCGACAAGCGGGTCGATTACGGCCGCGTGGCGCAGGTGATGGCGATCGTGACCGGCGGCGGCTTCAAGAAGGTCGCCCTCGTCACCGAGCCTGAGCATCAGTAGGGCCGTCCCGTGGAGTTCCGCTTCGACCGCAAGGAACCGGGTGTCTGGATCTCCGCCGGCACCCACGTCGCGCTCCTCGCGCTGGCGCTGGTCAGCGTCGCGGCCCCGGCCTTGCCGGAGGCCCAGGAGGGCGTGCCCGTCGAGGTGATCACCGAGAACCAGTTCTCCGAGATCACCAAGGGCGAGCGTCAGGCCGACAAGCCGATGCCGAACGCCACCTCGCGGGCCGACCGCAAGGCCGAGAAGTTCGAGGACCGCGAGCCCGAGAATTCCAAGCAGGACGCGCCGACCGCCCCGACCCGCACGGCCGAGATGAAGCTCGCCAACGCGGACGAGATGCCGCTGCGCGCCGAGCCCGATCCGCAGGAGGCGGCCCAGGCCGCCAAGGCGGCTGAGAAGGCGGCGCAGGAGAAGCGCGACGCCGAGAAAGCCGCCGCCAAGGCGGCCGAGAAAGCGGCCGAGAAGGCCGCCGCGGAGAAGGCTGCCGCCGCCAAGGCCGAGGCGAAGGCCAAGGCCGAGGCGGTCGCGAAGGCCGAGGCCGAGAAGCGCGAGCAGCTCGAGAAGCTGATCGAGAAGCAGGAAGCCGAGGCCGCGGCGGCCGCCCAGAAGGCCGCCGCGAAGAAGGCCGAAGCCGCCAAGGAGGCGGCCAAGGAAGCGGCCAAGAAGGCCGCCGACGCGAAGGCCAAGGCCGAGGCCGAGGCCGAGCGTCAGAAGGAGATCGCGGAGGCCAAGGCCGAAGCCGAGCGCGAGAAGGCGGAGGCCGCCGCCAAGGCGAAAGCCGAGGCCGCGAAGGCCGAGGCGGCCGCCAAAGCCGAGGCCGCCGCCAAGGCGAAGGCGAAGGCCATGGCGGACGCGAAGGCCAAGGCCGATGCCGAGGCCAAGGCGCGCAAGCAGGCCGAGCTCGCCGACAAGTTCAACGCCGGCGACATCCGCTCGATGCTCGCCTCGAAGGCGCCGTCGCAGTCGACCGGCGCCACCGGCCACGCGGTGCAGAAGGTGGCGGCGCTCGGCGCCGCGACCGGCAACGCGCAGCGCCTCTCGCCGTCGCTGCGCGACGCCCTGGTCGGCCTGCTCCAGCAGCAGATCGAGCGGTGCTATTCGGCGCCCCCCGGCGCGGCCCAGGGCGTGGTCCTGCCGGTTCTCGACATCCGCCTGAACCCGAACGGCTCGCTCAGCACGGAGCCGCGGATCATGCGCGGCGGGGCGAGCGCGGTCGATCAGTCGATCGCGCAGGCCGCGCTCCGGGCGGTCCGCCGCTGCGCGCCGTACAACATTCCGGCCACCTACGCGCCGTACTACAACGACTGGAAGGCCATCAACGCGGAGTTCGAGTTCACGGCGACCTGAGGTCTTCCAGCCAGTGTCCCGCCGTCCCCGCGTTCCCGTCTGATCGTCACTCGGATCCGACCCACCATGCTGCACCTCCCCTCCGTCGGGCGCCTCCCGACGTCCTATGCCGCGCGCCTGCTCGCGCTCCTCGTGATGGTGACGGGCCTCCTGGCGGGGCCGGCCCAGGCGCAGCTGCAGCTGCGCATCGGCGGCGGCAACTTCCAGCCGATGCCCATCGCCATCGCGGATTTCGGCGGCGACCCGAGCCTCGCGGGCCTCGTCTCCGGCGTGGTCACCAACGACCTGCGCCGCTCTGGCTACTTCACGCCGCTCGACCACGCCCGCTTCCCCGAGCAGCCGAACTTCGACGCCGCGCCGAACTTCGAGAAGTGGCGCGCCACCGGCGTGCAGGGCCTCGTCACCGGCCGGGTCGTCCGCGAGGGCGGCCGGGTCAAGGTCGAGTTCCGGCTCTGGGACGTGACCAACGGCCAGCAGATGACCGGCCAGCAATACGGCACCGACGCCGCCAACGTCCGGCGCACCGGCCACCTGATCGCCGACGGGGTCTACACCAAGATCACCGGCCTCGGGCCCTGGTTCGACAGCCGCATCGCCTTCGTGGACGAGACCGGCCCCAAGGAGAACCGCCGCAAGCGCCTGATGGTCATGGACCAGGACGGCGCCAATGTCCGGGCGATCACCACCGGCGAGATGTCGATCGTGGCCCCGCGCTACTCGCCGGCCACGCAGGACATCGCCTTCATGGCCCAGGCCACCGGCCACCAGCCGCGGGTGCAGATGATCAACCTGGAGACCGGCTCCCGCCAGGCGCTCGGCAACGTCGATTCGATGAGCGCGAGCCCGCGCTTCTCGCCGGACGGCCGCAAGATCGTGATGAGCGTCCAGCAGGGCGGCAACGCCGACATCGTCACGATGGACCTCGCCTCGAAGGCCCAGCGCTCGATCACCAACGGCATGGCGATCGACACCTCGCCGACCTACTCGCCGGACGGGTCGCAGATCGCCTTCGAGTCCGACCGCGGCGGCTCCCAGCAGGTCTACGTGATGGGGGCGGACGGCTCGAACCCGCACCGGATCACCTTCGGCCCCGGCTCGGCCTCGCAGCCGGCCTTCTCGCCCCGGGGCGACCTGATCGCCTACACCCGCCAGCGCAACGGCGGCTTCGCCATCTGCGTCTCGAAGCCCGACGGCTCCGGCGAGCGCGTGCTCACCGAGGGCTTCCACAACGAGGGCCCGACCTTCGCGCCGAACGGCCAGTACGTGCTGTTCTTCCGCGATCCGGGCGGCCAGGGCGGTGGCAAGCTGTTCATGGTCGACATCACCGGCAAGGTGGAGCAGCCGGTCCCGACGCCCGCCTACGCGTCCGACCCGACCTGGTCGCCGCTGCTGTCGGGCCGCTGAGCGCGTCGCGGAGCCCGGCTCACGGGGCGGGCTCCGGGGCCGTTCCCGATTCTGGTGCAACGGTTCGGCAGGACGGCAGCTCCGGTCGAGAGAGCTGCGCCTTACCCCTCCCCCATACGGGAGAGGGGACCCGCGTTTCGTGCGGCGCCGGCTCGCTGCGCCACGATCGCCACGGCCGTCATCCGGGACGCGTCGCGTCCCGAGCCGCGCGAAGGCGCGCTATCCCTGCACCATCAGCCGGTCGCGCGCCTTCAACGCCGGGAAGAGCCTGCCCCAGAGCAGCGCGACCCCGACCGTCGCGGCCCCGCCGACCACCACCGCCGGGACCGCGCCGATCGCGGCGGCGAGCAGCCCCGATTCGAACTCGCCGAGCTCGTTCGAGGCGCCGATGAACACCGTGTTCACCGCCGAGACGCGGCCGCGCATCGCGTCCGGCGTCTCGCCCTGCACGAAGGTCTGGCGCACGTAGACCGAGATCATGTCGGCGGCGCCCGTGACGAACAGGCAGGCCATCGACAGCGGCAGCGACGTCGACAGCCCGAACGCGACCGTGGCGGCCCCGAACACCGCGGCGGCGCGGAGCATGCGCACGCCCGCGTGGCGCCGCAGGGGGTAGTTCGCCAGCAGCACCGCCATGGCGACAGCCCCGAAGGCCGGCATGCTCCGGAGCGCGCCGAGGCCGAGCGGGCCGACGTGCAAGACCTCCGCGGCGTAGATCGGCAGCAGCGCCGTGGCGCCGCCGAGCAGCACCGTGAACAGGTCGAGGCTGATCGCCCCGAGCACCACCGGCTGGGAGCGGATGTAGTCGATCCCGGCCGAGAGCGCCGCCCAGGTGATCGGCGGCCGCTCGCTCACCGCCGCCGGCCGGTAGCGGATCAGCAGGGTCAGGGCGCTGGCCAGGGCGAAGCTGCCCCCTGCCCCGCCGAACACGACGGCGGGTCCGAGGGCGTAGAGGAAGCCGCCGAGCGCCGGCCCCATCACCGACGCGCTCTGCCAGAGGGACGCGTTCCACGCGATCGCCGAGCCGAAGAGCGGCCCGGGCACCAGGGTCGGGAGCAGCGCCTGCAGGGCCGGGTTGGCGAAGGCCCGGGCCGTGCCGACGACGATGACCAGGGCGTAGATCGGCCAGACGGAGTGCACGCCCGCGAGGGCGCAGGCGAGGAGGCCGAGGCTCGCCGCGCTCTGGAGCGCGAAGGCCGCGGCGCCGACGAGGCGCCGGTCGTAGGCGTCGGCGACGTGGCCGGTGATCAGCGCGCACAGCACCGCGGGCAAGAAGCCCGCGAGGCCCACAAGGCCCAGCGCCAGGGCGGAATGGGTCAGGTCGTAGACGTACCAGCCGATCGCCACCGCCTGCATCTGGTAGGCGAGGCCCGTGAGGAACCGGGCCGAGCCGAACAGGCGGAAGTCGCCGATGCCGAAGACGGCCCAGCCGGAACGATCATGCGCGGACATGCCTCCTGCTGCGCGGGACCGGCCGCGGAATCAAGCGCTACGGTGACGTTCGCCGGTCGGATGTCGGCGGCTCCGGCCTGCTCGACTGCAGGGTCAGGGTCGGCTTGCGCGGCGGCGGCGGAGGAGGAGGCGACAGGACGGGCGGCTCGGGTTCGAGCGGCGGCGCGCGCCGGCCCTCTCCCGCGAGGTCGGTGGGGAACGTGCAGGTGACGCGGGTGCCGCTGCCCGGCGCGGTCTCCAGCTGCACCCGTCCCCCGTGCAGCTCGACGAAGGAGCGCACGATCGACAGGCCGAGGCCGACGCCCCGGTGGCGGGTTCCGAGGGTGTGGCTCTCGAAGCGGTTGAACACCGAATCGGCGATCTCGGGGGGCATGCCCCGGCCGTGGTCGCGCACGCTGAGGAGAAGCTCCTGCGCGGTCCGGCGGGCATGGACCTCCACGCGCTGGCCGGCATCCGAGAAGCCGACGGCGTTCGAGAGCAGGTTGAACAGGATCTGGCGCACCCGCTTCCCGTCGGCGTGAACGCTGCCGATATCCTCCGGCACGTCGAGGGCGAGGGTGATGTGCGATTCGGCGAGCCGGTCCTCGATGCCGCGGACGGCGGCCTCGACGGTGGCCTGGACGTCGACCTCCTCCCGCTGCAGCTCCAGCGAGCCGGCGTCGATCGAGGCGAGGTCGAGGATGTCGTTGATGATGACGAGCAGCGCCGCCGAGGAGCGCATGATGTGGTCGGAATACTCGCGCTGGCGGTCGTTGAGCGCGCCGACGGTCTCGTCGCCGAGAAGCTGGGTGAAGCCGATGATGTTGGTGAGCGGGGAGCGCAGCTCGTAGGAGACGTGGTGCACGAAGGTGTCGCGCAGCTGCGCGGCCTTCTCCAGGGCATCGTTCTTCTCGGTGAGCGCCCGCTCGACGTTCACACTCGCCGTGACGTCGATCAGGGTCAGGAGCGTCGCGCCCTCCGGGAGCGGCTGCGCGGCGCAGTCGAGCACGGTGCCGTCGACCACCTCGAGGCGGCAGGTCCGGGCCGTGCGCGATTCGAGGCCGACCACCGCGTCGCGGATGTCGAGCCACGGCTCCTCGACGGGGGCGAGCGCCCGGCAGGCAGCGATCACCGCGTCCACGTGCGGGCGCTCCTCGATCATCTCCGGGTCGAGCCGCCACACGGTGAAGAAGGCGCGGTTGGCGAGGGACAGGCGCCCGTCCGCGCCGAACACGGCCACCGGCTCGGCCAGCGTGTCCAGGGTCTCGGCCTGCAGGCGGCGCAGGGCGTTGTAGCGGGACTCGGCGTTTAGGCGGTCGGAGACGTCGTCGAACAGGTAGGTCAGGCCGCCCTGCGGGTTCGGGTCCGCGACCACGCGCAGGGTTCGGCCGTCGGGCAGGTACCACCAGGTCTGGTTCGCCTCCGCGGCCCGGTAGGCGGACAGCACGCCCTGCTTCCAGCCGCGGAAATCCGCGTGCTCCTCGAGCTTCCGCTCCGCCCGCAGGTGGTCGAGGATCTCGCCGTCGGAGGGACGCCCGTCGAGGAAGGCCTGATCGAGATCCCAGAGCTGCCGGTAGGCGGCGTTGTGGAAGATCAGCCGCTGCGAGACGTCGAACATCGCGACCGCGGTCGGCAGCTGGTCCAGGGTCCGCACGTTGGCGTTCATCTGCCGCTGCAGGTCGGCCCGGACGCTCTCGAGTTCCGACACGTCGATGGCGATGCCGACGCGGCCGGTTTCCAGCCCGGTCTCGAATACGTCGAGCATCCGCCGGTTCCCGGCCACGATGGCCGAGAGGCGCGGGACGCTCCGGGTCAGGCCGGCGAACCGGGCCGCCTCCTCGCGGGCGATCGTCTCGCGGGCCGGCCGGTCGAACAGCTCCAGGCCGGCGTCGAGGGCGGCCTCGCGGCTCTCCGCCTCGACCGCCGCCACGTAGGCGGCGTTGATCCAGCTCAGACCACCGTCGCGGTTGCGCCGCCAGACCGGCTGGGGGATCGCGTCGAGGAGCCCCGACAGGGCCGAGAGTCCCCGGCGGGTCTCGTCCAGGGTCGCGCGCAGGTCGGCGATCTCGCAGCGCTCCTGGCTGGTCTCGCGCAGGCGCAGGAGCGCCCGCCCCGCCACGGCCTGCCCGTGGGCCTCGATGTTGCGGCCGGTCTGGGTCCGCAGGCTCAGCGCGAAGCTGGTGCCGCGCGCCCGCAGGGTCTCGACGGCGGTCTCGACGGCGGCCGCGTCCGCGGCGACGAGCCACGTGCCGAAGGCCAGGACGCGGCGGGCGTAGCCGGAGGTTGGCCGCTCGCCGTGGATCGCGAGGCTGATGTCGCCCTCGACCACCGGCTCGCTGCGATGATCCCAGGTGACGATGATCTGCCGCTCGGCGTTGAGGAGCATCTCGGCCCGGTCATGGGCGCCGCGCAGGACGTCGAGGGTCGCGGCGAGCTCGCGCTCGCGGCGGGTCCACCGGCCGCGCTCGTAGAGGTGGAGGAGCGATAGGATCACCGCGAAGGCGACGAGGCCGCCGAAGATCGCCAGGGCGGCCACGCTGTGGATCTCCCGCGCGGGATGCGCGGCGGCGGCCTCCGGCAGCTCGGCGAAGGCCGCGCTCGCCGTCGTCAGCGCGAGCGCGCCCACGCCGATCCGAACGTGTGTCGCACGACCGACACCCATGGTTTGCCCTGCCCCCGTACCCGATGGCTGTCCGACCGGCGCGCGTCGCCGCGCGGCGCAGAAGGCACCGTTCCCGCGGCGATTCTCCCGAACCGCCGCAGCCCCATCGATCTAAGATTCGCCCGCACTCTAGGTGCGGCGGAATCGCCCCGGAAGGGGAACGAAGCGTGGCTTTGGGCAAAGTCGGCATAATCAGCCGTTAACGACACACAGAAGACACAGTTCGATTCGGCCGTCTGCGCTTGACAAACGAGAAGGCCCGGCGCAGCGCGCCGGGCCTCCAAATCTCTCCACCGGGCCGCGCCGCCGGATCGCGGCGGCACGGTGCCGGCCCCGGAAACGAGGCCGTCCGCGCCACCGGCGATGCGGGCTCAGTAGCGGTAGTGCTCGGGCTTGAACGGGCCGCTCTCGGAGACGCCGATATAGGCGGCCTGATCGGGGCGGAGCTTCGAGAGCTTCACGCCGATCTTCTCCAGATGCAGGGCGGCGACCTTCTCGTCGAGGGTCTTCGGCAGGGTGTAGACCTGCTTCTGGTACTTGCCCGGGTTGGACCAGAGCTCGATCTGGGCCAGCGTCTGGTTGGTGAACGAGGCCGACATCACGAAGGACGGGTGACCGGTGGCGTTGCCGAGGTTCACCAAGCGACCCTCCGACAGGAGGATGATGCGGTGGCCGTCCGCGAAGGTGATCTCGTCCACCTGCGGCTTGATGTTCGACCACTTGAGGTTCTTCAGGCCGGCGACCTGAATCTCGTTGTCGAAGTGGCCGATGTTGCAGACGATCGCCCGGTCCTTCATCGCCCGCATGTGGTCGATGGTGATGATGTCCTTGTTGCCCGTGGCGGTGACGAAGATGTCGGCGCGCGGGGCCGCATCCTCCATGGTCACGACCTCGTAGCCCTCCATGGCGGCCTGGAGCGCGCAGATCGGGTCGATCTCCGACACGAGCACGCGGCAGCCGGCGTTGCGCAGGGACGCGGCCGAACCCTTGCCCACGTCGCCGAAGCCCGCGACCATCGCGACCTTGCCGGCCATCATCACGTCGGTGCCGCGGCGGATGCCGTCGACCAGCGACTCCTTGCAGCCGTACAGGTTGTCGAACTTCGACTTGGTGACCGAGTCGTTCACGTTGATCGCCGGGAAGAGCAGCTTGCCCTCCTTGGCCAGCACGTAGAGGCGATGGACGCCCGTGGTGGTCTCCTCGGAGACGCCCTTGATGCTGTCGGCGAGACCGGCGAACCAGCCCTTCGGCTTCTCGGCGAGCTTGCGCTTGAGGAGCGCGAAGAAGACCTCCTCCTCCTCGCTGGCCGGCTTGTCGAGGAACGCGGTGTCGCCGTTCTCGGCGCGCAGGCCGAGATGGACGAACATGGTCGCGTCGCCGCCGTCGTCGAGGATCATGTTCGGCATGCCGCCGTCGTGCCAGTCGAACAGGCGCGAGGTGTAGTCCCAGTACTCCTCCAGGGTCTCGCCCTTCACGGCGAAGACCGGGATGCCGGCGGCCGCGATGGCGGCGGCGGCGTGGTCCTGGGTCGAGTAGATGTTGCACGAGACCCAGCGGATGTCGGCGCCGAGCGCCTTCAGGGTCTCGATCAGCACGGCGGTCTGGATCGTCATGTGGAGCGAGCCGGCGATCTTCGCGCCCTTCAGGGGCTGCGCGGCGCCGTACTCCTCGCGGACCGCCATCAGGCCCGGCATCTCCGTCTCGGCGATCGAGATCTCCTTCCGGCCGTAATCGGCCAGCCCGATATCCTTGACGATGTAATCCTTGGCCATGAGTCGATGGCTCCGTGTTCGCGTTGCGGGTCGGGGCAACCCCCTACCACCGCGCGGCCTACGAAGCAATCAAGACATAAAGATGTCTTTATGCGTTCTGATCGGCGGGGCGGCCGCGCGAACGCCCGCCCCGCTCCGGATCAGGTCCCGCCCGCCGCTCAGCGGGTCGGCCGCGCCAGCCACCCGAGGCCGAACGCGACGGCGGCCACCAGGGCGAGGGTCGTGCCGCGGTTCTCGTCCGCGCGCGCCGCGAGGGTGCGCCCGTGGCGCACGGCGCGGTCGCGGTAGTGCTGGCCGCGCTCGAGCGCCTCGTCCGCCAGGGCGTGCCCGCGCTCGCTGGCGTCGCGGAACCGGGCGCGCCCCTCCTCGACGAGGTGCTCGCCGCCGTCGCGCAGGTCGCGGACCGTATCCCGGGCCTCGCCGTAGGCGTACTGGGCAGCGCCGGCGGCCTGATCGTAGGCGCCGTCGAGCTGGTCGACGGCCCGGCCGCGCACCGCGCCCGCCGCCGTTTTGATCCGGCCGCGCAGATGGCGAACGCCGCCCTCGAGATGATCCCTGTTCATGCTGTCTCTCCATTCCGGCGCGCGCCCCGGGGGCGCGACGCCTGCGTCGGGGCGGAACGACGGCGGAAGGCTACGGTTCCCTGAGGAGCGGCGGAACGGCCTCAAGTTTCCGTGCATCGGCGAGCCGGCGCTGGAAACAGGTCCGGACCGGCGCAGCGTCCAGGGGCGCCACGGCGTCAATCGCCGGGATCAGATCGAGGCACATCGCGGCCGGGCGGGTGCTCCGATCTCTGCGCACGACTCGGCCTGTTCTGGACCGCGCCGCCGCGGTGACTTGCCGGGCGGCGGGAATGTCTCGGGCCGGGGCCTAGATCTCGATCTCGGTGCCGACCTCGACGACCTGCCGGGTCGGCACGCCGAAGAAGGCGCCGGTGCGCTCGGCGTTGCGCTGCATGAAGGCGAACAGGTTCTCCCGCCAGGGCGCCATGCCCCGCTTGTCCCGTCGCGGGATGATCGTCTCGTGCCCGACGAAGACGGTCATGTCGTCGAGGACGTGCGGCGGCAGGTGGCGCGATTCCACCGCGCAGGCCAGTCCCTCGGGGATCGAGGCCTCCTCCATGAAGCCGTAGCGGAGGATCACCCGGTAGAAATCCGGCGCCAGGATCGTCACGTGGGCGCGCCGGTCGCGCGGGACGGTGGGTGTCTCCTCGTAGAGCGCCGTGATGATCAGAATGCGCTCCATCAGGGCGTGGTTGCGCTCGACGAAGCGCGAGAGATGCAGAGGGATGCCGTGCTCGGCCGCCGAGAGGAACGCGGCCGTGCCCGGCAGCCGCAGCAGGTCACGGTGCTGGAGACCGCCGAGGAAGACGTCCTCCGGCAGGCGCAGGGCGGCCCTCGCCTCCTCGACCAGCTCGTTTCCCTTCTTCCAGGTCAGCATCATCGCGGCGACGAGCCCGGCGAGCAGCAGCGGAAACCAGCCGCCCTCGAACAGCTTCACGCTGTTGGCGGAGAAGAACACGAGGTCGATGGCGAGGAAGAAGCCGTTGACCGCGAGGACCAGGATCGGGTTGTAGCCCCAGCGGAGCGCGATCAGCGCGGCGAGCAGCGTGGTGATGCCCATCAGCATCGAGACCGCGATGCCGTAGGCGCCGGCCAGGGCGTCGGAGGAGCCGAAGACCACCACGGCCGTCAGGGTCGCCACGGCGAGCAGCCAGTTCACCGCCGGCACGTAGATCTGGCCGCGCTCCTCGTGCGCCGTCTGGACGATGCGCATGGCCGGCAGGAAGCCGAGCTGGACCGATTGCTGGGTCAGGGAGAACACGCCCGAGATGATCGCCTGCGAGGCGATGATGGTCGCCATCGTGGCGAGCGCGACCAGGGGCAGATGGCCCCAGTCGGGGCTGAGGCGGAAGAACGGGTTCTCCAGGGCGTCGGGCGCGGCGATCAGCAGGGCGCCCTGGCCGAAATAGTTGAGCACCAGCGCCGGCAGGACCAGCGCGAACCACGCGATGCGGATCGGCAGGGCGCCGAAATGGCCGAGATCGGCGTACATCGCCTCGCCGCCGGTCACCGCCAGGAAGGCCGCGCCGAGCATCGCGAAGCTGACGTGCCAGCCGCCATGGAGCATGAAATCGACGGCCCGGAACGGGTTGGCCGCCACCAAAATCTCGGGCTTGGCGACGATCCCGGCGATCCCGAGGAGCCCGAGGACGACGAACCAGACGAGCATGACCGGTCCGAACACCCGGCCGATGGCGGCGACGCCCTTGTGCTGGACCAGGAACAGACCGACCAGGATCACCAGCGTGATCGGCACGACGTACGGCCCGAGTGACGGCGCGTCGACCTTCAGGCCCTCGATCGCCGACAGCACCGAGATCGCCGGCGTGATCGCGCCGTCACCGTAGAGCAGCGCCGCGCCCACCAGCCCGACCACCAGGAGCAGCGCCTTCCACGTGCCAGGCCGGGCCTGACGGGCGCCGAGCAGCGCCAGCATGGCGACGATGCCGCCCTCACCCCGGTTGTCGGCGCGCAGGATCAGCACCGCGTATTTCAGCGACACGATCAGGATCAGCGACCACAGGATCAGCGACACCGCGCCGGTGGCCGCCGCAGCAACCGAGGCGCCGCCGGCGGTCGCGGCCTTCACCGCCTCCTTGAACGCGTAGAGCGGGCTCGTGCCGATGTCGCCGTACACGACGCCCAGCGCGCCGAACACGAGGGCCGGCCGGAGCCTGTCGCGCGCCGCTTCCGCGTCGACCGCGCTGGTCTCGGATCGGGGACTCGCCGCCGAGGCAAGGGTCTGGCTCACCGCAGGATTCCCCCACGGCGCCACCCGGCCTCGACCATCCGGGCGCCGGGCGCGACGCCGTGGCGGTAAAGCTAGGGGCCACGGCCGCGCCGTCCAGCGACGCTGTCGCGGCGCTCAGATCGAGCCGGTCAGCTCCTCCGGGCAGGCGTCGCCACGGCGCAGACAGAATACGGGCGCGCCGGCATGACGGGCGATGGCCGCGGCCACGGTCGCGGCGGGCGCCGGCGCGCCCGGGCTCTCGCTGACCACCACCGCGCGCAGTGGCACATCGTGGAGCCGCAGGGTCTCGCAGGCCGTGAGCGCGTGGCTGATCGCCCCGAGATAGCTCCCCGAGACGAGGAGCGCCGGGACGCCGAGCCCGCGGAGCCAGTCCAGGCCGGTGGCGGCCTCCGTGACCGGGCTCATGAGCCCGCCGACACCCTCGATCAGCAGCGTGTCCTGGGTGCGGGCGATCTCAGCCCGGCACCAGCTGACAAGGTCGGCGAGGTCCAGGGAGCGCCCCTCCAGCACGGCGGCCTGATCCGGCGAGAGCGGTGCCGCGAATCGCCAGGGCGAGCAGGCCTCCACGGCCTCCTCGTCCAGGGCGAGCCCCTGCGCGTCCAGCAGCCGGGCGGTGTCGCTCTCGACGAAGCCGGGATCGCTCAGCGGCGGGACGCCGCTCGCGAGCGGCTTCACCGTCCGCACCGTCCGGCCCTGCGCCCGCAGGCGGCGCGTCAGGGCGGCGGTAACGTAGGTCTTGCCGATCTCGGTCCCGGCCCCGGCGATGAACAGCGCCCGCGCGGGCATCCCCGCCTCAGGCCTGGAGGCTGCCGTGGCAGTGCTTGTACTTCTTGCCCGAGCCGCACGGGCACGGCTCGTTGCGGCCGACGCGGCCCCAGGTGGCGACGTCGGTCGGGTCGCGCTCCAGCACGGCGCCGTCCGCCGCGAGGCCCTGCGCCGCGAAGCCGTAGGCCGGTCCCCCGCCGCCGTCGCTGCCCGAGCCGAGACCGGCGTAGTCCATCTCGTTCTCGCCGGTGACCGGGTCGAGATGCTGGGCGAACATCGGCGGCAGCGCCGGACCGCCGGGCGGGTATCCCTCCTGCGGCTCCTGCATCATGATCTCGACCCGCGAGAGCTGCGCGGTCACCTGCTCGCGCAGGGCGGTCACGAGACCGTTGAACAGGTCGAAGGCCTCGGACTTGTACTCGTTCAGCGGGTCCCGCTGGGCGAAGCCGCGCCAGCCGATCACCTGCCGGAGGTGGTCCAGCGTCACGAGGTGCTCGCGCCAGAGATGGTCGAGCGTCTGCAGGAGGACCTGCTTCTCGATATAGGCCGTGACCTCGGCGCCGTTCTTCTCGGTCCGCTCGGCGTAGGCGATCTCGGCCGCCTTGAGCAGGCGCTCGCGCATCTCCTCGTCGGCGATGCCCTCTTCCTTGGCCCAGTCCTCGACCGGCACGTCGAGGTTGAGGATCTCCTTCACCTGCTCGCGCAGGCCGGCGACGTCCCACTGCTCGGCGTAGGCGTTCTCCGGGATGTGGCGGGCGACGAGGTCGTCGATCACGCCCTCGCGCATCTCGTCCACGGTCTCGCGGACGCTGTCCTGGCCCATGAAGTCGCGGCGCTGCTCGAACACGACCTTGCGCTGGTCGTTCATGACGTTGTCGTACTTGAGCACGTTCTTGCGCATGTCGAAGTTGCGCGCCTCGACCTTCTGCTGCGCCTTCTCGATGGCCTTGTTGATCCACGGGTGGATGATCGCCTCGCCCTGCTCCAGGCCGAGCTTCTGCAGCATCCCGTCCATGCGGTCGGAGCCGAAGATGCGCATCAGGTCGTCCTGAAGCGACAGGTAGAACTTCGAGCGGCCGGGATCGCCCTGGCGTCCGGAGCGGCCGCGGAGCTGGTTGTCGATGCGCCGCGATTCGTGACGCTCGGTGCCGATGATGTAGAGGCCGCCGGGCAGCGCCTTCTTGCGGCCCGCCTCCGGATCGGCCGGCTCGCCCGAGGCCAGCACCTTGGTGCGGTTCTCGGCGATCTCCGCCTTGATCGCCGCGATGGCGGCGTCGCGCTCCGGACCGTCGGCGAGGTGGCCCAGCTCCTTCTCGATCCGCATCTCCAGGTTGCCGCCGAGTTTGATGTCGGTGCCGCGGCCGGCCATGTTGGTGGCGATGGTGATCGCGCCCGGCACGCCCGCCTCGGCCACGATGTAGGCCTCCTGCTCGTGGAATCGGGCGTTGAGCACGGCGAAGCGCTTGGTCACCCGGCCCTCGCGGGCGGCGGCGTAGACGTCGGTCAGCGCGTTCGGGTCGGAGTAGTCGAGCAGGCTGTAGCCGGCCTTCTTGAGCATCTCGGCGAGGTGCTCCGACTTCTCGATCGAGCCGGTGCCGACCAGGATCGGCTGGTGGCGCGCATGCGCCTTGTCGATCTCGGCGATGATGCCCTCGTACTTCTCGCCGACGGTCCGGTAGACCTCGTCGTCCTCGTCGACGCGCTCGACCTCCTTGTTGGTCGGGATGTCGACCACGTCGAGCTTGTAGATCTCGGCGAACTCGTCGGCCTCGGTCGAGGCGGTTCCGGTCATGCCGGCGAGCTTCTTGTAGAGGCGGAAGTAGTTCTGGAAGGTGATCGAGGCGAGCGTCTGGTTCTCGGGCTGAATCGTGACCCGCTCCTTGGCCTCCAGCGCCTGGTGCAGGCCTTCCGAGTAGCGCCGGCCCTGCATCATGCGGCCCGTGAACTCGTCGATGATCACCACTTCGTCGTTCTTGACGATGTAGTCCTTGTCGCGGGTGAACAGCGTGTGGGCGCGCAGGGCCTGGTTCACGTGGTGGACCAGCGTGACGTTGTGGGCGTCGTAGAGGTCGCCCTCCTTCAGGAGGCCGGCCTCGCGCATCGCCTCCTCGATGAACTCGTTGCCCTCCTCGGTCAGCGAGACCGTGCGCTGCTTCTCGTCGAGGTCGTAGAACTCCTTGCGCAGGCGCGGCATCAGCGCGTCGACCGCCACGTAGAGTTCCGACCGGTCATCCACCGGCCCTGAGATGATCAGCGGCGTGCGCGCCTCGTCGATCAGGATCGAATCGACCTCGTCGACGATCGCGAAGTTGTGCCCGCGCTGTGCCAGCTGGGACAGCTCGTACTTCATGTTGTCGCGCAGGTAGTCGAAGCCGTACTCGTTGTTGGTGCCGTAGGTGATGTCGCAGGCGTAGGCCTCCTTGCGCTGCGCATCGTCGAGCCCGTGCACGATCGTGCCGACGGAGAGGCCCAGGAACCGGTAGACCTGACCCATCCACTCGGCGTCGCGCGAGGCGAGGTAGTCGTTCACGGTGACGACGTGGACGCCCTTGCCCTCCAGGGCGTTGAGGTAGACCGGCAGCGTCGCCACCAGGGTCTTGCCCTCGCCGGTCTTCATCTCGGCGATGCCGCCCTCGTGGAGCACCATGCCGCCGATGAGCTGCACGTCGAAGTGGCGCTGGCCGAAGACGCGCTTGGCCGCCTCGCGCACCGTGGCGAAGGCCGGCACGAGGATGTCGTCGAGACTCTTGCCGTTGGCGAGTTCGGCCTTCAGCATGTCGGTGCGGGCGCGCAGGGCCTCGTCCGAGAGGGCCTGGATCTCCGGTTCCAGCGCGTTGATCTGCGCGACGCGCGGGCGGTAGCCCTTGACGCGGCGGTCGTTCGAGGAGCCGAAAATCTTCTTGGCGATGGAGCCGAGCATCATAGACCTGCGGACGCGCGAGCCCGCCCACGGGTGAGCGTGGCGGGCCGGCCTGGACGGAGTTGGCCGGGCTTATAGAGGTAAACATCGCCCGGCGCACCTGGAAGGGGCAGCGCTCAACGCATGCCGGTACGGTCACGGTTCCGGCACCGGTGAAATGGCCGCGCTTGCCTTCTCGCCCGACGCGGGCCACCTGTGCCGCGGCGCGACGCCCGGCCGATCCGGCGCGGCGCCGAGACGTGAGCCGAGGACTTCGCCCGTATGCCGAACACCGCCCTTCTCCGGCGCGTCAGCGCGCTCGCCGTCATGGTCGCGATGCCGGGACTGGCGCTGGCCCAGGCACCCCAGAAGGCCCCCACGCCGGCCGCCAACACGCCGGCCGCCGCCTCGCCCGTCGCGCCGGCCGCGGCGCCGAGCGCCGACGCGGTCGTGGCGAGCGTGAACGGCAAGCCGATCACGCAGGGCGACCTCGCCATCGCGGCCGATGACCCGGCCCTGTCACTGCCCGGCGTCGACGAGGCCCAGAAGAAGAGCCTGCTCGTCGACTACATGGTCGACCTCCGCGTCGGCGCGCAGGCCGCCGAGGCCGCCAAGGTCGGCGACACGCCCGAGTTCAAGCGCAAGCTCGCCTACTTCCGCGACAAGCTCCTGCTCGACGACTACCTGGAGCAGGAGGCCAAGCGCGCGGTCACGCCCGAGGCGGAGCACGCGATCTTCGATCAGACCGTCAAGCTGATGAAGCCCGAGGAGGAGGTGCACGCGCGCCACATCCTGGTCGACAACGAGGCCGAGGCGAAGAAGATCGCCGCGCGCATCAAGGGCGGCGAGGACTTCGCCAAGGTCGCCGCCGAGGCGTCCAAGGACCCGGGCTCGAAGGCCGAGGGCGGCGATCTCGGCTGGTTCACC
Source organism: Methylobacterium sp. UNC300MFChir4.1 (assembly GCF_900110155.1). NCBI lineage: Bacteria > Pseudomonadati > Pseudomonadota > Alphaproteobacteria > Hyphomicrobiales > Methylobacteriaceae > Methylobacterium > Methylobacterium sp. UNC300MFChir4.1. The sequence continues at coordinate 20,114 of NZ_FOCS01000010.1, forward strand.
AAGGAGCGGATGGTGCCCGACTTCGCCAACGCCGCCTTCGCGATGAAGCCCGGCCAGGTCTCCGACCCGATCAAGACCCAGTTCGGCTGGCACGTGATTAAGGTCGAGGAGAAGCGGACCAAGCCGCAGCCGACCTTCGACGAGCTCAAGGAGCAGATCGACCAGCACCTGATCCGCAAGGCGCAGCAGGACATGATCCTGAAGCTCCGCTCGGAGGCCAAGATCGACCGCGCCGACGCGCCGCCGGCGGCTCAGACCGCGCCCGAACCGAAGAAGTGACGGTTCAAGGCTGACAGGCGCGGCCCCGCGGGGCCGCGCCCCGTCGTCAGTACGGCCGATCCGGGACGAGGTAGCTGGATCGCGCCGGGGCCGGCTGGGGCGTGATGCCGAGGGCCGAGAGTTCGGCGCCGCGGCGCCCCTCGGCGATCCTGTCGAGCACCGCGATCAGCAGCCACGGACACGCGATGCCGATGAAGAACGCCATGTGATCCTCCCGCGCCGAACCGATGGGCCCGTTCGGCTTAGGAAAATAATAGGCGGGCCGGGCCGCGCCGCAAGCGGCATCCCGGCCGGGATCTCAGATCCAGCCCTGGAGTTCGCGGCGCACGACGTGCTCGATCACCCGCATGCCGAGGTCGCTGTCGTTCAGGCAGGGGATGTAGGCGAAGCGCTCGCCGCCGTTCTCCTCGAAATAGTGCCGGTTCTCGCCGTCGAGCTCCTCGAGGGTTTCCAGGCAGTCCGCCGTGAAGCCCGGGGCGACGATCGCCATCCGCTTCACGCCCGACTTCGCGAGTTCCATCACCGTCTCGTCGGTGTAGGGCTTCAGCCACTCCTCGTTGCCGAAGCGCGACTGGAAGGTGACCCGCATCTTCTCCGGAGACAGGCCGAGCGCCTCGCGGATCAGGCGCCCGGTCTTGTGGCACTGACAATGGTACGGGTCGCCCTTGAGCAGGTAGCTCCGCGGCACGCCGTGGAACGAGGTGAGGATCACCTCCGGCTCGAAGTCGAGCTTGGCTAGGCCCTCGCGGATCGAATCGGCCATGGCAGCGATGTAGACCGGGTCGTCGTGATAGGGCGGCGAGACCCGCACCGTGGGCTGCCAGCGCATGTCCATCAGCGCCCGGAAGGCCTGATCGCAGGCCGTGGCCGAGGTCGCGGCGGCGTATTGCGGGTAGAGCGGCACCAGCAGGATGCGGTCGCAGCCCTGGTCGAGCAGCGCCTGGATCCGGCCGGCGACCTCGGGCTTGCCGTAGCGCATCGCCCAGTCGACCACCACGGACTCGCCCATGGCCGCCTGGAGGCGCTCGCTCTGGCCGCGGGTGATCGTCTTCAGCGGCCCCTCGTTGAGCGCGTTGTTCCAGACGCTGGCGTAGTCGCGGCCCTTCGGCCCGGGGCGCTTCGTCAGGATGATCAGGTTGAGGAGCGGCCACCAAATCAGCCGCGGCACCTCGATCACCCGGCGGTCCGACAGGAACTCCTTGAGATACCGGCGCATCGGCCAGTAGGACGTGCCCTCGGGTGTCCCGAGATTCATCAGGAGCACGCCGACGCGGCCCCAGGCCACCTTCGGGTGGTCGGCCGGAAGGGTGTTCGCCGCGGGCTGCAGCGGTGCGAGGGGCCGGCCATTCGCCAGCGCGGCGGGTTCGACGCGTTCGTTCATGGCAGCGTTCCGGCGCCGCGCGCCGAGATCCTTCCTCTGGCTTCCGATATCCGGCGGCCGGCGCGTACGCCTCGGCTTGGCCGGCGCTTAAACCCCGTCGGGTGCGCTTCCATGTAGGGTGCGAAGCCGCCCGGCGAAGGGCGGACGCGACATGCCGCACCGCGACAGGCCGCGCGCTCGACCCCCGTCCCTAAACACGGGCGGCTCCCGGCCGCAACCGCCGCGCCGATGACGGTGCGCGTCCGCCTCCTATCTCGGCGTGGAAACCGATCGCGAGAGACCATGGCCGCCACACCCGTCGCCGACGCCCTCACGGCCTTCCGCGCCTCCGGTTCGCCCTGGCTGAGCCTGCCGTTCTTCGCCGGCGGGGAGGCCGACGCCGTGGCGGCGCGGGTCGATGCCCGAATCGCCGCGGGCGCCCGCGTCCTGCCGGCACCGGACCGGATCTTCCGCGCCTTGGCCGAGACCCCGCTGCAGGACGTGCGGGCCGTGATCCTCGGGCAGGACCCCTACCCGACACCGGGCGACGCCAACGGCCTCGCCTTCTCGTTTGTCGGCTCCGGTCGCCTGCCCGCCTCGCTGAAGGTGATCCTGGCGGAGGCGGGATCCGACCGCGCCGCCGGCGGCGACCTGACGCCCTGGGCGCGGCAGGGCGTGCTCCTGCTCAACAGCGCACTCACCGTCGAGTCCGGCAAGGCCGGGGCGCACCTGCGCTACGGCTGGGCCGCGCTGACCGATCAGGCCGTGAGCGCCGTCTCGGCCCGCGCGGAGCCCGCCGTGTTCCTGCTCTGGGGCGCCCAGGCGCGGGCCAGGGCCGCGCTCATCGACGCGACCCGCCACGGCGTGTTCGAGAGCGGACACCCCTCGCCGCTCAACCGGGCGCGGGATTTCCCCGGCTCCGACCCGTTCGGCCGGGCCAACCGGTGGCTCGCCGCGCACGGGCGCCCGCCGATCGACTGGCGCCTCGGGTGAGGCCGGCGGCGATCCCGCGAATGGGCTATTGCGGCTTGGCGGGCTCGGCGGGCTTCGCCGGCGCGGCGGGGTCCTGGCCGGCGGGCAGGAGCACGTTCTTTGCCACCGTGCCCTCGGGCCCGTACTCGCCGGCCACCGCGAGGCAGGCCTGGTCGCGGTTCTGCGCCATCTGGTTCGACATCAGCGTGAACATGGTCTGCACCCGGTTGCCGAACGGTCCGCGCGGCTGGACGTCGCCGATCTGCACGTTCTGCTTCGCCAGCAGGGCCTCGAACTGGTCGCTGCCGATCCGGTAGCCGCAGACGTTCGAGGCCGCGAAGATGTAGGCGGCGAATTCCAGGGCCCGCGGCGACGGGGCGTTCCGGATCTGCGCCTGCGCCGGCAGGGCCGCGAGCGTGACGGCGGCGAGGAGTGTGATCCGGGTCGTTGTGGGGCGCATGCGCGGCGGTTCCTCGATCGGGGGCGGCCTCTCGCGGGCCGCCTCTGGCGGGCGGGACATAGGCCGGACCCGCGCGCGCGCCAATGCGACCGAAGATGCGACCCGAGATGTCGGCAATTCACCCGTCCCGGTTCACGGCCCGTTCGCCATAGGTCCAGTCACCGGCCCGCGCGTCGACGAAAAGACGGTCGTTTTTCGACGGAACGCCCGGGTGAGAGAGAGTGTTAACCTGCTCGCGTCACGCCAGGACCTGCAGTGTGTCCAGATTCAGGCGGTCCGCATCGCATGTACGGCGTCCATCACCCGGCGGCCTCCATCCCACTCCCGGCTCGCGACGCCGACCGGCGCGCCCGGCCGGGCGCGCAAGGAGCCGCCAGCGCGGAGCGGCGCGGCGCGCCGGCGGTGCCGGTCGCGGCGGTCTGTCCGCACCGCGTCTCGCGCTGGGCCTGGGGCGAGGGCCTGCGGGCCGGGCAGGCCGTGGCGCTCCTAGTGCAGGATCTCGGGCAGGTCGAGGCCATGCGCCTCGGCCTCACCCGCCTCGGGCTGCGCGTGGTCTGCCTCGACTGCGCCGGCCGCGACGCGGCGCTGGCGGAAAGCCTCGCGCAGTCGGGCGCTGGGCTGGTCGTGGTCGATACCGCGCTCGCCGACGCCTATGCCGGCGTGATGGGCCGGCTCACCGCCTATCCGGCGGTGTGGTGGAACGGTCCGGGCGCCGACTACGCGAGCCTCGACCTCGCCCTGGCCGAGCACGCCTGACAACCGCCGCATCGCGGATCGCGAGCCGCGGCACCGTCGCGGACCTGAACCCTGCGTGCTACCGTCCGGCGACGCGACCGGCCCCGTGCCAGGGAGGCCGGCGCCGGGAGACGCCGCCATGACCGCAGCCCTTGCCACGGCCCACGCCGCCAGCCCGGAGGAGCCGGTGCTGTTGCGCAGCGATGCCGACGGGGTCGCGACGCTGACGCTGAACCGGCCGCAGGCCCGCAACGCCCTGTCGATGGCCCTGATGGGCGCGCTCCAGGAGCAGCTCGACGCGATCCGCGCGGATCCGTCCGTGCGGGTGGTGATCCTGGAGGGGGCCGGCCCCGCCTTCTGCGCCGGGCACGATCTCAAGGAGATGCGCGCCGATCCGTCCCGCGAGGCGACCGAGGCGGTGTTCCGCACCTGCGCCCGGCTGATGCTGAGCCTCACGCGCCTGCCGCAGCCGGTGATCGCTCGCGTCCACGGGATCGCCACCGCCGCCGGCTGCCAGCTCGTGGCCACATGCGATCTCGCCGTGTGCGCCGAGACCGCCCGCTTCGCCACGCCGGGGGTGCAGATCGGCCTGTTCTGCTCGACCCCGATGGTCGCCCTGTCGCGCGCCGTATCGCGCAAGGCCGCCCTGGAGATGCTGCTGGTCGGTGAGCCGATCGACGCCGCGGAGGCCCTGCGGATCGGGCTGGTCAACCGCGTGGTGCCGGAGGCGGAGCTCGACGCGGCGGCGGGCGCCCTGGCGGCCCGGATCGCCGGGAAGGCCCGGCGCGTCCTGGCGATCGGCAAGGAGGCGTTCGGCCGGCAGATCGAGATGGGCCTGGAGGACGCCTACGGCTACACCGCCGAGGTCATGACCCGGAACATGATGATGGCCGACGCGCAGGAGGGGATCGACGCGTTCCTGGGCAAGCGGCCGCCCCGCTGGGAGCCGTGAGCCGGCGTCCCGGTCCGCGCACTGGCGCGATACGACGCAGGCCCTCCGGCGCGACGCGCATAGGTGATGGCGCCGCCCTGCCCTAGGATGAGGGGCCTGTCCGACCCTGCCGGACTCGGCGCCGCCACGCGGAACGGCTGATGAGCACCCTCGACCTGCTCGGTCTGACGCTGTCCTTCTACGGCACGATGCCGCCGCCGCGGCCCCCGCGGCCCAATCGCAACGGCGCGACCTGGGCGGCCGCCCTGATTTTCGGCGGCGTCTGCCTCGCGACGATCGGGCCGATGATCACCATCTGGAGCTTCCACCGGCCCTATGCCGAGGCCAAGGCGCGCTGCATCGCCTCCGGCGGCCGGGTCCTGTACGGGGCCCTCGACGGCAGCGGACCCTATCGCTGCGAGCGGCCCGCGGCCGCCGCGCCCATTGCGCATCCGGCCAAGCCGGCGGATTAATCCGCCCGCCGCATGCGCTTCAGGTCGATCCGGCGCCTCCCGACGCGAACCCGGATAGCCTCACCTTGGAAAACGCGATCACCCGCTGGGTCCAGTCGACCGCCCTGATGCGGTCGGATGTCGAGGCCCTGATCGGCTTCGCGCTGGCGATCGGCGTCACCCTGCACGCCCTGCTGCGCAAGCGCCGGGTCAGCGTGGCGGTGGGCTGGATCGGGCTCGCGTGGCTGTCGCCGATCTTCGGCACCGCCCTGTACCTGACCTTCGGCATCAACCGGGTCTCGCGCCGCGCGCGGCGGCTGCGGACCAAGCCGTCCGACGCGACGCAGCTGCCCGACACCGACGACGCCGTGGTGCCGGAGGCGCTCTGGCCCCTCGACCGGGCGATCCGGCGGATCACGAGCCTGCCGGCCTTCGCGGGCAACACCGTGCAGATGTTCCGCAACGGCGACGCCGGCTATCCGCAGATGCTGGCGGCGATTCGCGAGGCGCGGTCCAGCATCGGCCTGTCGAGCTACATCTTCCGGGACGACGCCACCGGCCGCGAATTCTGCGACGCCCTCGTGGAGGCGAAGGCCCGGGGCGTGCAGGTCCGCGTCATCATCGACGGGATCGGCGGCGGCTATTTCCGCGCGCCGGTCTACCACCGCCTGACGGCCGCCGGGGTGCCGGCCGCCCTGTTCATGCACTCCGCCCTCCCCTGGCGGATGCCGTTCCTCAATCTGCGCTCGCACAAGAAGCTGCTGATCGTCGACGGGCGGATCGCCTTCACGGGCGGTCTCAACATCTCGCACCCGAACCGCGTCGCCCTGAAGCCCGAGCACCCGATCCGGGACACGCATTTCCGCCTGACCGGCCCCGTGGTCGAGCAGCTCGCCGCCGCGTTCGCGGCCGACTGGGCCTTCGTGGACGGCGAGATCCTCGACGGCCCCCCGTGGTTCGTCGACCTCGAGCCCTGCGGACCGAGCGTCGCCCGGGCGGTGACCTCCGGCCCGGACGCGGACGTCGAGAAGATCGAGCAGGTCATCCTCCAGGCGCTCGCCTGCGCGCGCCGGTCGGTGCGCTTCGTGACGCCCTACTTCCTTCCCGACGAGCTGGTGACCGGCGCGCTCGCCCAGGCCGCGACCCGGGGCATCACCGTCGACGTGATCATCCCGCGGGTCAGCGACCATCCCTACATCGACTGGGCGACCCGGGCGCATCTCGACCCGCTGCTGCGGGCCGGCGTGAACGTCTGGCTCGACGAGCCGCCCTTCGACCATTCCAAGGCGATGGTGGTCGACGACATCTGGTGCTTCGTCGGCAGCGCCAACTGGGACATGCGCAGCTTCCGGCTCAATTTCGAGCTGAACGTCGAGATCATCGACGCCGACCTCGCCGCCGACCTCGACCGGTTCATGCGCGGCAAGATGGAGGCGCGGCTCAGCCGGGAGGATCTCGCCGCGCGCGGCCTGCCGATCCGTCTGCGCGACGCAGGCGTGCGACTGCTGCTGCCATACCTTTGAACCGGGCGGGGGCGTGCGCCTCCGGCGCCGGGCCGAGATGGACGACAATCGGCCGGTGATCGGAGCGTCCCCGCGGCAGCACCGCGTGCGCGTGGCAGACGAGCCCGCGGGCGAGGCAGCGGTCGAGCCGCAGCGGCAGCACCTCGACCATCGCGTGGGTCGATTGCCGCGGTCCGACGTCGCGGAAGCCCGGGATCAGCGCCGGGCCGACGATATTGTAGTCGCCGAGCACGGCCGCTCGCGGCGGCAGCTCGCTGACGATGCGCCGCAGCTGGCGCCGGTTCAGCATCTGTCCGTGCGACAGGTGGACGTTGGCCACGCCGAACTCGCCGAGATCGAGGATCTGGCAGACCCGGTGCACGAGGGCGCCGGAGGGGAGCGCGATGACCCGGGGCGGCGCCGCCCAGGGCTTCGGGCTCCACATGGCGAGCCCGTGGATCCGGCCCGGCAGGGGCGCCCAGGCGTAGTGGCCGCCGATCCGGTCCAGCAGGAAGCCGATGGCGCGGGTCGCCTCCTGCATCAGCAGCAGGTCGGGCTTCTCCTGCGCCACGAGGGCGGCGACGTCGTCCACCGCCGCGCCGGTGCGCCGCAGCAGGTTCCAGCTCACGATCTTGAAGGGCTGGTGCGGCCGCTCGGCGGGGCGGATCGGCGTGACGGGCGACGGTGCGGGGGTGGAGCGGGCCGGGCGTGCAGCAGGATTCATCGGGCCGGTCTCGTACCTCAACGCGCGGCGCTCCCGCCACCGCCACGCTCTAACGCGCCCGGAGCCGGGACGTTCGACCGCATGCGCGCCGGGCGCGGGCGCGGTCCGACCTGGGCGCCCCACAGCCCATCGCCGGGCGCCGCTTGAGGCGGACCCGGTCGGCGGCCTAAGAGCCGGCAGGGCGACGCCGGCCGCTCCGCGGATCGCCGCGCACCGCCATCCCACCGATCCCGTCCGGAGGCCATGACGGCGTTCAGCTTCATCCATGCCGCCGACCTGCATCTCGGCAGCCCGCTGTCGGGCCTCGCCGCGCGCGACGCGGAACTGGCCCGGCGCCTCGCCGCGGCGAGCCGGCAGGCCTTCGAGGATCTGGTGAGCCAGGCGATCGAGCGGTCGGTCGCCTTCGTCGTTGTCGCGGGTGACGTCTACGACGGCGACTGGGCCGACACCACGATCGGCCTGTTCTTCGCCCGGCAGGTCGCCCGCCTCGACCGCGCCGGTATCCGGACGATCCTCGTGCGCGGCAACCACGACGCCGAGAGCGTCATCACGCGCTCGATCACGCTGCCGGCCTCCGTCCACGTCTTCCCGACCGCCCGCGCCGGCACCCTGCGCCTCGACGCGCTCCGCGTCGCGGTCCACGGCCGCAGCTTCCAGGGCCGGGCCGTGGAGGAGAACCTCTCGCTCACCTACCCGGCCGCCGTGCCGGGCTGGTTCAACCTCGGGGTCCTGCACACCTCCTGCACCGGCCACGCCGCCCACGAGACCTACGCCCCCTGCTCGGTCGCCGACCTCGCGGCCCGGGGCTACGAGTACTGGGCGCTGGGCCACATCCACGAGTACGCGGAGCTGTCCCGGGATCCCTGGATCGTGTTCCCCGGCAATCTCCAGGGCCGGAGCGTGCGCGAGTGCGGCGAGAAGGGCGCCGTCGTGGTCGACGTCGCCGACGGGCGGGTGACCGGCGTCAGCCGCCTGCCCCTCGACCGGGCGCGATTCGAGCAGATCACGGTCGACCTCGCGGCGGTGGCCGACGCGCGCGGCGCCGTCGAGGCCGTCGAGGCGGCGCTGAGGCCCCTGGCCGGGATCGCGGCGCGCCGGCTGCTCCTGGTCCGCGTCCACCTCGCCGGGACGACCCGGGCCCACGACGCCCTCGCGGCCGATCGCGAGTCCCTGACGGCCGAGATCCAGGCGGCCGCGCACCGGCTGCACGAGGACATCTGGCTGGAGCGCCTGAAGATCGAGACCCGCCGCCCGCGCGCCGCGGCGGAGCCGACCGGCGCCGCCATCGACCCCGCGGCCCTGCTCGCCGACCTCGACCGCGACCCCGAGTTCCGCGCCCGGGCGAAGGCGGCGCTGGCCGAGATCGGCGGCCGGATGCCGGGGACGGCCGCCGCCGAGGCCGACCTCGACGCGGAGTTCGACGCGCTCTGCGCCGAGGCCGAGGCCCTCGTCCTCGGACGCCTCGGCGGCCGGCACTGCTGAGGCGCGCGCCCATGGACCCCCGATGCGCCTGATCCGCCTCGCCTTGGAGCGCTACGGCGCCTTCACGGACCGCACCGTCGCGTTCCGGCCCGACGCGCGCCTGCACGTCGTGCTGGGCGCCAACGAGGCCGGCAAGAGCACCGCGCTGGCGGCGGTCACCGACCTGCTGTTCGGCTTCGGGAAGACGACGCCCTACGCCTTCCTGCACGATATGCCGCAGCTGCGCCTCGGCGCCGAGATCGCCGCCGTCGACGGCCGCCGGCTGTCCTTCCGCCGCCGGAAGGGCAACAGCCGTACCCTCATCGACGCCGCCGACGCGCCGCTCGCCGACGACGCGCTGGCGCCGTTCCTCGGCGGCCTGTCCCGGACGGTGTTCTGCCGGGCCTTCGGACTCGACGCGGCGAGCCTCCGGGCCGGGGGCCGCGAGATGGTCGACGTGGAGGGCGAGGTCGGTGCGAGCCTGTTCGCAGCGGGCTCGGGCCTGCGCGGCCTCACGGAGCTGCAGACGACGCTCGACGCGGAGGCCGACGCCATCTTCGCCCCGCGCCAAGCCAAGCACCGGACCTTCTACCAAGCGCTGGAGCGCCACGAGACGGCCCGGCGAGCGATCCGCGAGCGGGGCCTGCGCGCCGGCGACTGGCGCGCCCTGAACGACGAGATCGCCGCAGCGGCCGCGCAGCTCGAGGCGCTCCGGTCCGAGCAGAAGGCCGGCGCGGTCGCGCGCGCCCGGCTGGAGCGGTTCAAGCGCGTCCGCCCGATCATCGCCGAGATCGACGCGCTCGAGCGGCGCATCGCCGCCGAGACCGACCTCGTCGACGCGGATCCCGCCTGGATCGCCCGCCTGGGGGCGGCCCTGGACGCGTGCCGCGCCGCGGACGCCGAGGCGGAGCGGGCCGAGACCGCGCGCGACCGGGCCCGCGGCGAGGCCGAATCGGTGCCGGTCGAGCCGGGGCTGACCCATCGGGCGGACGAGATCCTGGCGGCGTTCAGCGGCACCCGGGAGTTCGAGAAGGGCGGCACCGACCTGCCCCGCATCGAGGGCGACGCCCACAAGGTCGGGCTGGATCTGGAGCGGCTGCGCGCCCGGATCGGCGTGCCCGACCTCGCCGCGCTCGAGGCCCGCCAGCCCCCGGACGCCGCGCGGGCGCGGACCGAGCGGCTGATCCGCGACGGTCGGACCCTGGCGGCCGCCGAGGAGCAGATCGCCCGCGACCTCGCCGCCGCCCGCGCCGAGCAGGAACGCCTCGCCCGCGAGGTGGAGGCGGCCGACGCGGCCCGGGATCCGACCCCGCTCCGGGAGGCGCTGAAGCCCCTCGCCCGACTGCACGAGTGGATCGCCGCCCGCGACACCCTCGACGGCGCGATCCGCCGGGAGGCGGCGCTGCTGCGCAACCAGGCCGAGCGGCTGTCGCCGCCGGTGCCCGACCTCGCCGCCCTCGTGCGGACGCCCCTGCCCGCCCCCGACACGGTCGCGCGCTACCGTCAGGGCCTCGAGGCGAAGACCCGCGAGCACGAACGGGCCGCCGACCGGTGCGACGCGGCCCGCCGGCAGGTCGCGGTCACCCGGGCACGGCTGCGCGAGCGCGAGGCCGGCCGGCCCGTCGCCACCCGGGAGCGGCTCGACGCCCTGCGGTCAACCCGCGACGCGGCGTTCGCGCCGCTGCGCGACGCCCTCGCGGCCGGCCGGGCGGCCGCCGTCGCCGAGGTTGCGGCCTTCGAGCGCGCGCTCCTCGAGGCCGACCGCGTCGCGGACGAGCGCGCCTCCGACGCCGCCCGGGTCGCCGCCCACGCGGCCGACCTGGAACGGCTCGCCGCCGAGGAGGCGGAGGCCGCGCGAGCCGACGACGTCCTCGCCGGTCTCGCCGCGGAGATCGCGGCGGGCGAGGCGGCGTGGCGCGAGGCGTGGCGGCCCGCCGGGCTCGTGCCCGGTCCTCCGGCCGAGATGGCGGCCTGGCTCGCCGAGGTGGAGAGCCTGATCGAGGCCGAGCAGCGCCTCGCCGCGCAGCGGATCGAGGCCGACCGCCTCCTGGCACGGATCGAGGCCGCGCGGGGGCCCCTGGCCGACCTGCGCAGCCGCGCCGGCCTCGACGCCGCGCCGGACCTCGAGATCGCCGCCGCGCTGGACGGTCTCGAAGTGCGGATCGCCGCCCTGGCGAGCCGCTGGGAGGCCAACCTGCAGACCGCCGGCCTGCTGCGCGCGGCCGGACTGTCCGTCGCGCGGCTGGAGGCGAGCCTCGCGGAGACCGCCGCCCGCCGGGCCGCCTGGCGGGCCGACTGGGAGGCGGCGCTGCTGCCCCTCGGCCTCGACGGCACGGCCGGTCCGGAGGAGGCCGAGGGCGCGATGGAGGCGTGGCGCAGCGTGCCCGACCGGCTGGCGGAGCGGGCCGCCCTACAGCGCCGCTCGGCGGGGATCCGCCGGGACATGGATGCGTTCCGAGCCAACGCCGCCGCCCTGGTCGAGGCCCTGGCGCCCGACCTCGCGGAGGTGTCGCCCGCCGGCGCGGTCCGATCGCTCCACGGCCGCCTCGTCGCCGCGCAGGCCCGCGAGGCGCGCCGCGCCGAGCTCGACCGCCGCCGCGACGAGGCCGAGGCCGCCCATCGCGGCGCCTGCGACTCGCGCGACGCGGCGCGGGCGACGCTCGCCCGGCAGGTGGCCGAGGTGATGCCGGACCTCGCTGCGGCACCGACGCCGGAGATCGACCGGCTGTTCGGCCGCCTCAGCGCGCGGGAGGCGCTGCGCGCCGAGCGCCTGCGGCTCCGCGTCACGCTCGCGGGCGCGGCCGACGGGCTTCCGGAGGCCGAGCTGCGCGCCGGCCTGGAGACCGTGTCGCCGGAGGCGATCGAGGCGGAGCTGGCGCGGCTGTCGCTCGAGGCCGACGAGCAGGCCGAGCGCGGGCAGGTCATCTTCGCGGACCGCGACCGGGCGGAGCGGCGGCGGGCGGAGCTCGAGGGCGGCACCGGCGCCGAGCTGGCCCTCGCGGAGCGCAAGGCCGCTGAGGCGGATCTCCAGGCGGCTTCCCGCTCCTGGGCCGTCTTGCGGCTCGCCGGGCTGATGCTCGGGCAGGCGGTCGCCCGCCACCGCGCGGGGCAGCAGGACCCGCTCGTCACCCGGGCGGGCGCGCTGTTCCAGGCTCTCACCGGCGGCGCGTTCTCCGGTCTGGCGCAGATCTACGACGAGGCCGACACGCCGAAGCTCGCCGGGCAGCGCGCCGGCGGCGGCACGGTCGCCATCGAGGGCATGAGCGAGGGCACCCGCGACCAGCTCTATCTCGCCCTGCGGCTGGCCTATCTGGAGGATTACGCCGGCCGCGCCGAGCCGGCCCCGTTCATCGGCGACGACCTGTTCTCGACCTTCGACGAGACCCGGACCGGCTACGGCCTCGATGCGCTGGCGGCGATCGGCGCCCGGGTCCAGCCGATCCTGTTCACGCACCACCGCCACGTCGCGGACATCGCTCGCGACCGGCTCGGCGACGCCGTCGACGTGGTGACGCTCTAGGCGTCGCCGGCGGAGGGGTCGTTCGTCCCCTCCCCGGCCACCGCGTCTCAGCCGCCCGCGCCCCCGAGGTAGCGCGCCTCCAGATGGGCCCGGAACGCCGCCGTGCCCAGCCTCGTCCCGGTGGCGCGGGTGAGGAGGTCGTCGGTGTCGAGCAGGCTCCCCACCGCGTGGACATGCGTGCGGAGCCAGTCCCGCAGGGGCCCGAAATCGCCCTGCGCGAGGCAGCCCGGCAGCGCCGGCTCGGCCGCGCGGGCCGCCCGGAACAGCTGCGCGGCCGCCAGGGCGCCGAGCGTGTAGGTCGGGAAATACCCGAAGGCCCCGCTCGGCCAGTGGATGTCCTGGAGGCAGCCGACCCGGTCGTCGGGCACCGTGAGCCCGAGGAGATCGCGCAGGCCGTCGTTGAATGCCCCCGGCAGGTCGCGCACCGCGAGGTCGCCCGCGATCATCGCGGTCTCCAGCCGGTAGCGCAGGAGGATGTGGGCCGGATAGGTCGCCTCGTCGGCATCCACGCGGATGAAGCCCGGCGCGACCCGGGTGTTGAGCGCGTGCAGGTTCTCCGGCGACCATTCCGGCCCGGACCGCCCGAACGCCGCCTGCAGGAGCGGCGCCAGGAAGCTGAAGAACTCCCGGCTCCGGCAGGCCTGCATCTCCACGATGAGCGACTGGCTCTCGTGCAGGCTCATCCCCCGCGCCGCGCCGACCGGCTGGTTGCGCCACGCCGCCGGCCGGCCCTGCTCGTAGAGGGCGTGCCCGGTCTCGTGGAGAACGCCCATCAGCGCCCGGCCGAAATCGGCCGCGTCGTAGCGCGTCGTGATCCGCACGTCGTCGGTGGCGCCGCCGCAGAACGGGTGCAGGCTGATGTCGAGCCGGCCGCGGGTGAAGTCGAAGCCGACCGCCTCCATCAGCTTCAGGCCGAGGTCCCGCTGCACCGCCACGTCGAACGGGCCGGCGAGCGGGAGCGGCGCCGGCCGGGACGCCTGGATCTCCCGGGCACGGGCGATCAGGGCCGGCAGCCAGCCGGTCAGGTCCGCGAAGAGCGGGTCGATCGTCGCCCGGCGCATGCCGGGATCGTAGCTGTCGAGGAGCGCGTCGTAGGGATCGAGGCCGAGGGCCGCGCCCTTCGCCTGGCCGATCTCCCGCTGGAGCCGCAGCACCTCGGCGAGGTGGGGTTCGAGGCGGGCGAAATCGGCGTCGCGCCGCGCCTCGCGCCAGACCATCTCCGAGCGGGACACGGCGCGGGAGCTGGCCTCGACGAGGTCGCGGGGGACCGCCGTGGCGTGGGCCTGTGCGCGGCGCATCTCCCGCAGGTTGGCGGCGGGCCAGGGCTCGAGGCCCCCGCCCTGCTCGGCCGCCGCGAGCTCCTCGGCGGCCTCGGGGGCGGTGAGCATCCCGTGGGCGAGCCCGCGCAGGATCGCGAGCTGGTCCCCGCGGGCCTCGGCGGCGCCGTCCGGCATCAGGGTCTGCGCGTCCCATCCGAGGATCCCGGCCGCGCCCTCCAGGGCGGCGAGCCGGGCGAAGCGCTGTTCGAGGGTCTGATAGGCGGTCATGCGGTCTCCGGTCGGGTACGTCTCGCGGCGCGATGCGGCGGGTCTCATCCCGCCTGAAGCATCTCCAGTTCCAGCCAGCGGTCCTCCGCCTGCGACAGCTCGGTCTCGGCCTGGGCCAGCATGGTCGAGGCCTTGTCGAACCGGGCCGGGTCGCGGGCGTAGAGCTCGGGGTCGGCGAGGATCGTGCGGAGCTGGGCGATCGCCGCCTCCAGCTTCTCGATGCGGGCCGGCAGGGTCTTCAATTCGTGCTGGTCCTTGAAGCCGAGCTTGGGCTTGCCCGACGGCTGGGCGGCCGGCGCGGCGGCGCGCTCGCGCGACTCCTTCGCCTTCGGCGCGACGGTCCGCGCCTCGACGCCCTGACCGCGCTGGACCAGCATGTCGCTGTAGCCGCCGGCATACTCGACCCAGCGGCCGGCGCCCTCCGAGACCAGCACGCTGCCGGCCACGCGGTCGAGGAAGTCGCGGTCGTGGCTCACCAGGATCAGCGTGCCCTGGTAGTCGCCCAGCATCTCCTGGAGCAGGTCGAGGGTCTCGAGGTCGAGGTCGTTGGTGGGCTCGTCGAGGACGAGGAGGTTGGCCGGCTGGGCCAGGGCGCGGGCGATCAGCAGCCGGTTGCGCTCGCCGCCGGAGAGAACCGAGACCGGCGTGCGCGCCTGCTCGGGCGTGAACAGGAAGTCCTTGAGATAGCCGATCACGTGGCGGCTCTGGCCGTTCACCGTGACGCTGTCGCCGCGGCCGCCGGTCAGCACGTCGGTGACGGTCATCCCGGGCTCCAGCACGGCGCGGGCCTGATCGAGCACCACCGGCAGCAGGTTGGTGCCGAGCACCACCTGCCCGGCATCCGGCGCGAGCCGGCCCATCAGCAGGTTGATCAGGGTGCTCTTGCCCGCGCCGTTCGCCCCGACGATGCCGAGCCGGTCGCCCCGCATCACCCGCAGGGACAGCCCGTCGACGATCCTGCGCTCGCCGTAGCTCTTCGCGATGTCCCGGGCCTCGACGACGAGGCTCCCGGAAGATTCGGCGTCCGAGGCCTGCATGCTGACGCTGCCCACGGGGCGGCGCACCTCGCGTCGGTTCTGCCGGAGTTCGTGCAGGTTGCCGAGGCGGCGGACGTTGCGCTTGCGCCGCGCGGTGACGCCGTAGCGCAGCCAGTGCTCCTCGGCGGCGATCTTGCGGTCGAGCTTGTGCTGGTCCCGCTCCTCCTCCTCGAAGAAGGCGTCGCGCCACGCCTCGAAGCTGGAGAAGCCCTGGTCGATCCGGCGGGTCTCGCCGCGGTCGAGCCAGATCGTGGCCCGCGACAGGGCCGAGAGGAAGCGCCGGTCGTGGCTGATCAGCACGAGGGCCGCGCGGGTGCCCTTCAGCTCGGTCTCGAGCCACTCGATCGCCGGCAGGTCGAGATGGTTGGTGGGCTCGTCGAGGAGCAGCACGTCGGGCTCGGGGGCGAGCGCCTGCGCCAGCGCGGTGCGGCGCCCCTCGCCGCCGGAGAGCTTGCTCGGATCCTCCGCGCCGGTCAGGCCTAGGCTCTCCAGCAGGTAGCGCGCGCGGTGGGTCGATTCGCCCGGCGGCAGGCCGGCCTCGACGAAATCCAGGGTGGTGGCGAAGCCCGTGAAATCGGGCTCCTGCGCGAGGTAGCGGATCGTCGTGCCGGGCTGGACGAAGCGCCGGCCCCGGTCGGGCTCCGTGAGGCCCGCGGCGATCTTCATGAGCGTCGACTTCCCCGACCCGTTCCGGCCGACGAGGCAGGTGCGCTCGCCCGGCGCGATGGCGAGGCTCGCGCCCGTGATCAGCGGCGTGCCGCCGAAGGTGAGCGCGACGTCCTGGAGGGTGAGGAGCGGGGGAGCGGCCATGGGCCGGCTTATGGCAGTGCGGGGCGGCCTGTTCAAACAGAGCCGCCCCGGTCTGTCGGCGCCCGGTCAGGCGATCGGGTTGGCCGGTCCCGTCGGCGGGCTGATCTCGGGCACGCCCGGATCGTTGACGGGGATCTCGGGCGGCTGGATGCCCGGCGCCTCCGCCGGGGTGTTCCCGGGGATCTCCGGCCCGGGCGGCTGGGTCGGCGCCTGCGGCGGATCGTAGGGGCGGTCCGGCACCGGCGTCGGCTGCGGCGGCACCTCGGGGACCTGCCCCGGGTCGGCGAGCGTGAAATCGGGCACCGTCATCCTCCGCGAGACCGGCGGTGCACAGCGGCACCGGTCCCGCGGAAACAGAGTGCGGCGGATCCGGTTCCGGAGGGCTACTTCTTCGTCAGCAGGAGGTTGCCCTCCTTGCTCGCCACCTTCTGGATCTTCTCGGCGAACAGGGCGAGGAGGAACGGCAGCTTCACCTCGAGGCGCACGCTCTCCGCGCCCACGTCAATCGTGCCGGCGATCTTCTGCGCCACCGCGGACACGCCGAAATCGAGCCGGTCGCCCGTCCAGGCGAGCTGGTCCACCGTGATTCCGCTCTTGGCCAGGAGGGCCCGCGCCTGATCCGTGCCGTGCTCCAGGCGCCGCCTGGCCTCGTCGCGGCCGAGGTCGTGCGGGATGTCGACGATGAGGGGCTTGGGCATGGGTGGGTGATCCGAGCTGAACCCGGCAGCAGATGGTGCGTCCGGGTCCGGCAGACAACGCCCCGGAGGCTGCGCCGCCCGCGCGGGCGGAGGCGCGCCGGGGCGCTCGATGCCCGTGAAGGGTCAGTGCACGACGTGCAGCGACACGTAGCTGACGCCGCCCATGCCGAGGGCGCGGGCGGAGCCGCGCGACAGGTCGATGATGCGGCCGCGCACGAACGGACCGCGATCGTTGATGCGCACGACGATCGAGCGGCCGGTCCGCTTGTTCTCGACGCGGACCCGGGTGCCGAACGGCAGGCTGCGATGGGCGGCGGTCAGTCCGTTGGGGTTGAAACGCTCGCCGTTGGCGGTGCGATGGCCGCTCCCGTACCAGGAGGCCGCTCCGCTCTGGGCGGCAGCCGGGAGGCTTGTTCCGACGACGGTGGACAGCATTCCAAGCGAGACAACGAGCTTACCGAAACCGAACGACATTCTCGACGCATTCCCATTGTTTTTGTCGGGGCGGCGCCAGTCGTGCCCGAAACGGGCCGGAATATGGCAGGCTTTTTCGGGCTGTCGGGGTCACATTTTGGCCGATTTCGCGCTGGTCATCCCCATTACATGGCGGCTTATTTCAGTTTATTTCCGCTCTTGTTGCGGGTGATGCATTGGCGTGTGGTTCTGCGTATTCAGCAAGAACTGCTCGCCTCCGTCGGGGAGGATGCAAAATAGGACATCATTCTTAAGCCTTGCGCGGAGCGTGACCCTGCGTCCCGCTGAGGTGGAAGCGCGACCCGCCCGGCGCCCCTGGCACGACGATGATTGTCGTGCGCGGCTGTTTCCCAAGCACAGGCTGCCGCGGCCGCGCGCGACCCGCAGGGATAGAGTGTTGTCGCCCGATCCCGGCGGCGCCGCGCGGCCGGGTAACGGTTGCTTAATCTGTCGGAGGATTGTCCGGGCGCCCGGTCGGCAAAATCTGCAGCCCCAGAACGGGACGCGCCGGACGCGAAATCGACAACGTGACCTTTACCGTACCCGGCGCATGGTCTGCCGGTCAGTCGCGTAACCGGTGTTTGCCATGGCTTCCCCGCGTACCGTGGCTGCCGACGCCGTCGCCCGGAAACAGGTCTCGCGTGCCGGGCGGCCCGCGTCGGCGCCACGGATGGGTCTCGTACCCGCCCAGCGTTCTCTGCCCCTCGACCAGGTACTCGTCGGGGACTGCATCGCGGCCATGAACGCCTTGCCGGCGTCGAGCGTCGACTGCGTGTTCGCCGACCCGCCCTACAACCTTCAGCTCGGCGACGCCGGCCTCCTGCGCCCGGACCAGAGCCGCGTCGACGCGGTCGACGACGACTGGGACAAGTTCGCGACCTTCGAGGCCTACGACACCTTCACCCGGGACTGGCTCGCCGCCTGCCGCCGCGTGATGAAGCCGAACGCCACCCTCTGGGTGATCGGGTCGTACCACAACATCTTCCGGGTCGGGAGCGCGTTGCAGGATCTCGGTTACTGGATCCTCAACGACATCGTCTGGCGCAAGGCCAACCCGATGCCGAACTTCCGCGGCAAGCGCTTCACCAACGCCCACGAGACCCTGATCTGGGCCTCGCGCTCGGCCGACTCGAAGGGCTACACCTTCCATTACGAGGCGCTGAAAGGGGGCAACGAGGACCTCCAGATGCGCTCGGACTGGTTCATCCCCCTCTGCACCGGCGAGGAGCGGCTGAAGGATGCGGAGGGCCGCAAGGTCCACCCGACCCAGAAGCCCGAGGCTCTGCTCGCCCGGACGCTGCTCGCGGCGACCAATCCCGGCGACTTGGTGCTCGACCCGTTCTTCGGCACCGGCACGACCGGCGCCGTCGCCAAGCGCCTCGGCCGCCGCTTCATCGGCATCGAGCGCGAGGCGATCTACGCCGAGGCGGCCCGGGAGCGGATCGCCGCCGTGGAGACCCTGTCGAGGGCCGCCCTCATGGTGGCGCCGACCAAGCGCGCCGAGCCGCGGGTCCCGTTCCTGTCGGTGATCGAGGCGGGCCACATCCGCCCCGGCGAGACCGTGACCGACGAGCGCCGCCGGTTCCGCGCCACGGTGCGCCCGGACGGCCAGCTCGACAACGGCCTCGTCATCGGCTCGATCCACAAGATCGGCGCGCTCGTGCAGGGCCTGCCGGCCTGCAACGGCTGGACGTTCTGGCACGTGGAGCGCGGCGGCAAGCCGGTGGTGATCGACAGCTACCGGGCCGGTCTCCGGCAGGCGATGGCCAACGGCTGAGCCAGCACACCGTCTCTGCGAGCGGAGCGAAGCAGTCCAGCAGCGCCACGCAGACAGATGTCGCGCTGCCCTGGGTCGCTGCGCTCGCGATGACGGTCGGCTACCGCTTCCGGGCCGGCCCCGGCCGCCGCGGCGATGACCGGGCCCGCGCCGGTGCGGGCGATGGCTCGACCTCGCCTTCGAACAGTTCGTCCGTCTCCTGCGGCGGCACCGGCGCCGCCTTCGGCTGCGGCTTCGGGACAGCGCGCACGCGCGGGCGCGGGTCCGGATCCGGCATCGAGACCGGTGGCTCCATCGCCGCCAGCAGCGGCATCGGCGGCGGTTCCTTCCTCGGGCGCCCGCGCGGCTTCTTCTCGGGCTCCGGCTTCGGGTCGAAGGCGTGCGCCAGGACCTTGCGCATGAGGCCGGGCAGCGGTTCGTCCGCGAGGGCGCCGCGCGGCGTGAAGCGCATGCCGGCCGGAGCCGGCGTCGCCAGCGCGACGCGGGCCACGAACACCGTCAGCTCCAGGGGAAAATGCGTGAAGCCGTGGCGGACGAGGCCCGGGAGCCGCTTCCAACGCGCGTCGAGGGGCGCGTCCAGCAGGGCGGCGGCCACGTCGTAATCCGGCTCCCAGGCGCTCCCCGGCGGCTCGGCCATGTTGCCGAGCAGCCCCTCGGGGGCGCGGGTCCGCAGCAGCACCGCCTCGTCGCCGCTGCGGATCGCCACGAAGGCGGCGCCGCGGCGGAGCGCCCCCTTGGCGACCCTGATCTTGCGCGGGAAGGTCTCCTGCGTGCCCAGCGACCGCGCCCGGCAGGGCCGCATCCACGGGCAGAGCGCGCAGGCGGGGCGCTTGGGCGTGCAGATCGTCGCGCCGAGATCCATGAGCGCCTGGGCGAAGTCGCCCGGCCGCTCCTGCGGGACGAGCGCCTGCGTCAGGCGGCGGATCTCCGGCCGGCTGCCCGGGAGCGGGGCCGCCACCGCGTAGGCCCGGCTCAGGACCCGCTCGACATTGCCGTCGACGGCGGCCTCCGGCCGGTCGAACGCGATCGCGGCGATCGCGCCGGCCGTGTAGGCGCCGATTCCCGGGAGCTTGCGCAGGCCCTCGGCGGTGTCGGGGAAGTGGCCGCCGGCCGCCGCGACCGCCTTCGCGCAGGCGTGCAGATTGCGCGCGCGGGAATAGTAGCCGAGGCCGGCCCAGGCCGACATCACCGCCTCCTCGGGCGCCTCGGCCAGGGCGAAGATGTCGGGGAAGCGCGTCAGGAAGCGCTCGAAATACGGCCGCACCGCCGCGATGGTGGTCTGCTGCAGCATCACCTCGGACAGCCAGACCCGGTAGGGATCGGGGACTGCGCCGGCGAGCGCCCGCCAGGGCAGCACCCGCCGATGCCGGTCGTACCAGGCGAGCAGGTCGTCGGCGCGCGGTCCGGGACCGGCTTCAGGATCCGTGGCTGTGCGAGGCGGCATGGGCGGGTCGACAGGGGTCGCGCTGCATAGCCGGAGCGCCGCGGCGATCATAGGGCGGCGAAAGCGCCGGCGCGTGCTCCCTTCGTCAACCATCCTGCGCTAACCTTCTCGGATCCACGGGGCCGGAACCACCATGGCGCGCGTCAAACCGCTGGCCGAACTGATCGAGAGTTGCATCGGGCCGGCCTTCGCGGCGCAGGGTTTCGCCTCGACCGACATCCTGGCCGCGTGGCCGGAGATCGTCGGCGAGCGGCTGGCGCGCTACTGCCGCCCGTCCAAGCTGGAATGGCCGAAGCGCCGCCGGAGCGAGTCCGCCGCGCCCGAATCCGGCACGCTGGTCGTGCGCGTCGAGGGCGTCTTCGCGCTCGAGTTGCAGCATCTCGCGCCGGTGGTGATCCAGCGGATCAACGCCCATTACGGCTGGGCCTGCGTCTCCCGGATCGTGCTGCAGCAGGACCGGGTCGGGCGCGCCGGCCGGGCGCCCGCCCGCGCGCGGGTCGATCCGGCCGCCGCCGTCGAGGTCCAGCGCGCCGTGGCGGGAATCGCCGATGACGGCCTGCGCGCGGCCCTCGATCGCCTCGGCACCGCCGCCGTGGCGACGCGCCCGGAGCGGTGAACGGTCGATTCGGTCACCTTGCCAGGACGGTCGCGCCCGAGTACCGGCATCCGGACGCCACGACTGATCAATCCGGCGGAGCCTGCCCGATGACGACGCGACGCGACGCTCTCAAGTTCTCCGGCCTCGCCCTCGGCGCCGGCCTCGCCCTGCCGTATCTCGGACGTCCCGCCCGGGCGCAGAATTCCGAGATGGCGGCCCTGCTGCAGCCGGGCCCCCTCGGCGACGTCTGGCTCGGCCCGGCGGACGCCAAGTGCACGATCATCGAGTACGCCTCGATGACCTGCTCGCACTGCGCGGCTTTCCACCGGACCACGTGGCCGACCCTGAAGGAGCGCTACATCGACGCCGGCAAGGTGCGGTTCACGCTCCGCGAATTCCCCCTCGACCCGCTGGCCACCGCGGCCTTCATGCTGGCGCGCTGCCAGGGCGATGCCAAGTACTACCCGATCACCGACCTGCTGTTCGATCAGCAGGCGGCCTGGGCCTTCACGCCGAAGCCCGTGGACGCGCTGGAGCAGATGCTCCGGCAGGCGGGCTACAACAAGCAGACCTTCGAGGCCTGCCTGAAGGACCAGAAGATCTACAGCGCGGTCAACGCCGTGAAGCAGCGCGGCCTCGACGTCTTCAAGGTGGATTCGACCCCGACCTTCTTCATCAACGGCGAGCGCTACACCGGCGAGATGACCGTCGAGGGGATGGAGAAGGTGATCAAGCCGATCATCGGCGCCTGATCGGCCCGCCGGGGCCTCGCGCGCGGCGCGGCTCCGGCGCATCGCACAAAGTTGGAATACCAAACTAAAATCAATTACTTACGGTGTATGGGGTTCGCCTTGACACTCAAGATAGGCGAAACTATGGTGCGCCCCGCTTGCTGGGGGTGTCCAGCCGGTTCCACAGCTTCCCGCCCGATGAGTTTTGAGCCGTGAACGGCGACGATCCGAGGGACGGGAGAGGGACCGAGCAGACGCCGACGGACAGCGAACTCTCCGCGAGGCTCAGACGTCTCGAGACGCAGATCGAACGGAAGCGGCCGCAGGCTGCTCCCGGTCATTCCACGCGCCCTCGGGACGGCGGGCCATCCTCGCTGGGCCAGGCCATGACGCTCTCCACGGAGTTCGTCGCGGGCGTGATCGCGGGGGGCATACTCGGCTGGATCGTCGATCATGTCTTCGGGACGAAGCCCTGGGGCCTGATCGTCCTCCTGATGCTGGGGTTCGTCGCGGGGGTCTACAACGTGATGCGGGCGTCGGGTTTCGCCGGCGCGCGTCCGGGACGGCGCGATCGGCAGGAGCCATAAGGCGCGCCGGTCAGTGGGGAATGTGGGGCGGCCGACACCCGTCGGCGCGCCGGACAAGAAGGGCGGAAGCGGGAATGGCGGTCACGATCGACCCGATCCATCAGTTCGAGCTGAAGCCGCTCGTGTCGCTGGGCCATATCGGCCACCAGCAGCTCGCGTTCACGCAGTCGGCCCTCTACATGTTCGCCGCCGTCGGCGTGATCGCGCTCATCACCATCGTGGCGACCGCGTCCCGCTCGGTCGTTCCGGGCCGCATGCAGTCGCTGGCCGAGATCTTCTACGAATTCATCGCCGACACCGTGCACCAGGCGACGGGCGACGGCGGCAAGCGGTTCATGCCGCTCGTGTTCTCGCTGTTCATGTTCGTGCTCGTCCTGAACCTGTTCGGCATGATCCCCTACGCCTTCGCGGTGACCAGCCACCTGATCATCACCTTCGGCCTCGCCGCGCTGGTGATCTCCACCGTGGTGATCTTCGGCGTGATGAAGCACGGCACCCACTTCTTCGGCCTGTTCGTGCCGTCGGGCGTGCCGAAGCCGCTCCTCGCGATCCTGGTCCCGATCGAGGTGATCTCGTTCATCTCGCGCCCGATCAGCCTGTCGGTCCGTCTGTTCGCCAACATGCTGGCCGGCCACATCGCGATGAAGATCTTCGCGTTCTTCGTGGTCCAGCTCCTTCTCGCGGGCGCCTGGAGCGTGCTATCGCCGCTCCCGCTGTTCCTGACGATCGCGCTGACCGCTCTCGAGTTCCTCGTTGCGGCGCTTCAGGCCTACGTCTTCGCGACGCTGACGGCGATCTACCTCAACGACGCCCTTCACCCCGGCCACTGATCGGCCGGCTCCACCCGCCGCAAACGTCACCGCACGTTTCGATCTGAAGAGACCTCAGGAGTTACCATGGATCCCGTCGCTGCGAAGTACATCGGCGCCGGCCTCGCCTGCCTCGGCATGGCGGGTGCGGGCATCGGCCTCGGCAACCTGTTCGGTCAGTTCCTCGCCGGCGCCCTTCGCAACCCGTCCGCGGCCGACGGCCAGCGCGCCACCCTGCTCCTGGGCTTCGCCCTCACCGAGGCGCTCGGCATCTTCTCGCTGCTGATCGCGCTGCTGCTGCTCTTCGCCGTCTGATCGGCGCCAGAGGCCGCGGTCCCCGCGGTCTCCTCCCGGGCCCCGGCCCGATGAACGGGTGGACGCTCCCGCAACGGGGCGTCCGCCTTCGTCCGTCACCGCGCCGGCGGTGGCCTCAGCGAACGGTGTCAGTGTAGCGGTCTCATGGCGCAGCCCAATCCCCTCACCATGCCGCCCCCGGGCGCCGACACGCAGGTCGTGCCGGGCCATGTCGAGCATACGGAAGCGCATTCCGGCGCCTTCCCGCCCTTCGAGACCTCGGGCTTCCTGGCGCAGCTGATCTGGCTCGCCCTGGCCTTCGGCCTCCTCTACTACCTGATGGACAAGATCGCGCTGCCGCGGATCCAGTCGATCCTGCACGCCCGCGCCGAGCGCCTGCGTGCCGACCTGGACCAGGCGCAGGCGATGAAGGCCGAGGCGGATGCCGCCGGCGTGGCCTTCGAGACCGCCCTCCGGGACGCCCAGGGCAAGGCGCGCGACATCGCGCAGACCACCCGGAACGAACTGGCCGCTGAGGCCGAGACCAAGCGCAAGGCGCTGGAGGACGAGCTGAACGCCAAGCTCTCCGCCTCCGAGGCGACGATCCGCACGCGGACCGAGGCCGCCATGGGCAACGTCCGCTCGATCGCGGGTGAGGCCGCGTCGGCCATCGTCGAGCGTCTGACCGGGCAGGCCCCGGACCGGACGAGCCTCGACCGCGCCCTCGACGCCACCGCACACTGACGGGATCCCACGATGCTGCTCGAAGCCGAATTCTGGGTCGCCGTCGCGTTCGTCATCTTCATGGGCATCGCCTGGAAGGCCGGCGCCTTCTCGACGATGCTCAAGGGCCTGGACGGGCGCGCCAACCGCGTCCGCCACGAGCTCGACGAGGCCAAGCGCCTGCGCGAGGAGGCCGCCGCCGTGCTGGCCGACTACAAGCGCCGCCGCGCCGAGGCCGAGAAGGAGGCCGAGTCGATCGTCGCCGGTGCCCGCGAGGAGGCCCAGCGCGCCGCCGAGGAAGGCCACCGCAAGCTGGACGATTTCCTGGCCCGCCGCACCAAGGCCGCCGAGACGAAGATCGCCCAGGCGGAAGCCCAGGCCGAGGCTCAGGTCCGCGCCGCCGCCGCGGAGGCCGCCGTGAAGGTCTCGGAGACGATCCTGCGCGAGCGGATGCAGGGTGACGCCGCCCAGAACCTGATCCGCGCGAGCCTCGGCGAGGTGCGGACCCGCATGCGCTCCTGATCCGGAGGCAGCAGCGCGACGTTCACGAAAGCCGCCTCCGGGCGGCTTTTTTCATGGTCGACGGCCCCTGTCGGCCGACGCGATCCCGCCCGGCGCGGGATCGGGGGACGGGCCGCGCAGGACGCGCTTCCGACGCCGGGCGGAATCGGCGCGCGCCGCGGCGAACATCGAGGCCGTGACCGGCGTTCCCGACCCGTGAGGATGCGGAGACGTCATGGCGGAGAGACCACGGATCGTGATCGTCGGCGGCGGCGTCGCCGGGATCGAAGTGGCGACCAGCCTCGGACGCGGCGGCCGGGCCGACGTCACCCTCGCCGATCGCAGCCTCTCGCACGTCTGGAAGCCGATGCTGCACACCTTCGCGGCGGGTACGGCCCGGGCCGACCGGCAGAAGGTGGATCTCTTCGCCCAGGCGCGCCGCAACGGCTTCCGCTTCCAGCCCGGCGCCCTCGTGGGCATCGACCGGGCGGCCAGGCGCGTCCGGCTCGCGGTCGAGGCCGCGGAGGGGGTTCCGGAAGTGGAGCGCGCCTACGACCTGCTGGTGCTCGCCATCGGCAGCCGCGCCAACGATTTCGGCACGCCGGGCGTGGCCGAGCATTGCCTGACCATCGACGACCTGACCGAGGCCGAGCACTTCCACGAACAGCTGCGGTGCCATCTCCTGGCCCGGCTCGACGGCGGCGGCCTGCTGGAGATCGCCATCGTGGGCGGCGGTGCGACCGGCGTCGAGCTGGCCGCCGAGCTCAAGCACGCCATCAACCTCTTCGCGGCCTACGGCTCGCCCGACCTGCCGGGGCGCCTGCGCCTGACGCTGATCGAGAGCGGGCCGCGCCTGTTGCCGGCCTTCCCCGAGAAGGTGTCGCGCGCCGCCGCCCGCACCCTGTCGGATCTCGACGTGGAGGTCCGGACCGGCGCGACGGTGACGGCCGCGGACGCGGACGGGTTCATCCTGAAGGACGGCCGCCGCATCCCGGCCGGGCTGAAGGTCTGGGCCGCCGGCGTCAAGGCGCCGGACGTGCTCGCCGGCCTCGACGGCCTGGAGCGCTCGCGGGCCGGGCAACTCGTCGTCCGCCCGGACCTGCGCACGACCCGGGATCCGGCCATCATCGCCCTCGGCGACTGCGCCAGCCTCACCGACTCCCGGACCGGCCACCCCGTTCCGGCAACCGCGCAGGCCGCACGCCAGCAGGCGCAGCATCTCGCGCGCCATCTCGGCCGCGCGCTGGCCCGCGGGGATGCGCCCGACGCGGACCTGCCTCCGTTCCACTATGCCGAGAAGGGCGCGATCGTCTCGCTCGCGGATTTCAACGGCTGGGGCACGCTCGGCCGCTACACGTTCGGCGGCGGGCGCCTGAACGGGCTCTCGGCGCGGCTGACGCACGACCTCCTCTACCGGCAGCACCAGATCGGGCTCTACGGGCCGCTGCGCGGGACGATGACGTGGGTCCTCGACGATCTCGACCACCTGATCAGCCCGCCGGTGCGGCTCGACTGAGGCGGCCGGCGCGGATCCGGCGTCGCGGGCGGCGCGCGGTGCCGCCGGCGGCCCGAGTCCTCGGTCCAAGTCCTCGGTCTCAGTCCGGACGCTCGCCCTCGACCGCCTTGGTCTCCTCGACCTCGGGGGCGACCTGCCCGTAGTTCAGCACCGCCACCAGCGCCACGCCGCCGAACGTGTTGCCGAGCAGCGTCGGCAGGAAGAACTTCACCGCGTAATCGTGCAGCGACGCGGCGCCCGTGACCACGAGGTAGAAGGCCTCGACGGAGCCGGCCACGATGTGGGCGAGGCTGCAGAGCGCGACCAGCCACGTCATCAGGAGGATCACGAACGGCGCCGCGCTGGCGGTGGCCGGCAGGAACCAGACCATCAGGGCGATCATCCATCCGGCGAAGACGGCCTTGACGAAGGTCGCCCAGAACCCGTGCGCGATGGCGTCGTGGCTGATCTCCGCGAAGGCCCTGAGGACCGGCGGCTCGAAGGCGCCCGAATAGGCCAGCACCGTCGCGATCGCGAGCGTGCCCAGGATGTTGCCCGACAGCACAATCGTCCAGAGCCTGACGACGCGGAGCGCCGTCTTCACGGAGCGGTCGTGCAGGAGCGGCAGGATCGGCGTGATGGTGTTCTCGGTGAAGAGCTGCTGGCGCCCCAGGACGACGACCAGGAACCCGACCGCGTAGCCCATCGAGCCGACGATCTTGGCCCAGTCGGTTTCCGGCAGGTGGCTCCGCAGGACGCCCGGCACGATCAGCGACAGGGCGATGCTGAGCCCGGCCGCGAAGGCCGAGAGGAACAGCGCGAGGCCGTGGCGCCGCAGCTCCTCGTCGCCCTCGAGCCGGATGACCTCGTGCAGGACGTAGGCGTCGGGCCGGCCGATCTCGGAGACTTCCTTCAGCAGCTCGTCCCGGCGCGTCTCGGGGTCGGCCCGCTTGTCCCTATCCCGCACCATCCGACAGCTCCGCTACGCAACACGATCGATCGGACGGGACGAGTCAGGCCGAGAGCCGCGCCAGCAGGGCCTCGACGGCGCCGCGCGCCTCGGCGAGGGCCTCCGGGTCCCGGCTGCGCACGACGATCCGGTTGCGGAAGCCCTCCGGCGTGATCGCCGGGTACGAGCCGATGGAGACGGCTTGCCGCGCCCTCGCGATCTCGCCGAGGCCGCCCGCGTAGCTGCCCTCCGGGAGGCCGGCCGCCTCGATCGTCTCGGACAGCATCGCGGCGCCGCCCGTCAGCGTCGGGGCGATCGAGTCCAGCATGGCCTGCATGATGCTGGGCACGCCGGCCATCACGTGGACGTTGCCGATGCGGAAGCCCGGCGCCTTCGAGACGGGATTGGCGATCAGGTCGGCCCCGAACGGGATCCGCGCCATGCGCAGGCGGGCCTCGTTGAGATCCTCGGGTTTGTGCCGCTCCAGCAGCATCGCCCGGGCGCGCTCGTCGACGTCGATGCCGACCCCGAAGGCCTCGGCCACGCAGTCGGCGGTGATGTCGTCGTGGGTCGGGCCGATCCCGCCGGTGGTGAACAGGTAGGTGTAGCGGGCGCGCAGGGCGTTGACCGCCTCGACGATCATGGCCGCCTCGTCGGGCACGATCCGCACCTCGCGCAGGTCGATCCCGGCGGCGGTGAGGAAGTCGGCGATGGTGCCGATGTTCTTGTCCTTGGTGCGACCCGAGAGGATCTCGTCGCCGATGACGAGGATCGCGGCGGTGACGGATTCGGAAGGCTGGCTCATGGAACTCTGGCGTCGGGCGGGTCCTGCAGGCAGATAGCGCGACCGCGGCCCGCGACTACGTGAACCCCGAGGATCCCATGCAGTTCGCCGCGTCGCTGGTGCCGGGACGGCTCGTGCAGCGCTACAAGCGCTTCCTCGCCGATATCGACACCGATGACGGCCGCGTCACCGTTCACTGCCCCAATCCCGGAGCCATGCTCGGGCTCAATACGCCGGGCGCGCGCGTGCTGCTGTCGCGCTCGAGCAACCCCGCGCGCAAGCTGCCGCTCACCTGGGAACTGGTGGAGGCCGACCTCCCCGGCGGGGCGCAGTGGGTCGGCATCAACACGATGCGGCCGAACGCGCTCGTGGCCGAGGCCTTCCGGGCCGGCGCGATCGCGGCGCTCGACGGCCACGACGCGCTGAGGCCCGAGGTGCGCTACGCCGCGGCCAGCCGGGTCGACTTCCTCGCGAGCGGCGCGGCTACGGGGCCATGCCACGTCGAGGTCAAGAACTGCCACCTGATGCGGCGGGCGGGCCTGGCCGAGTTCCCGGACTGCAAGGCGGCCCGCAGCGCCCGGCACATGCGCGACCTGGCGCAGGTCGTGGCCGAGGGCGGTCGCGCGCTGGTGGTCATCGTCGTGCAGATGCGGGCCGAGGCCTTCGACGTCGCCCGGGACATCGATCCCGCCTTCGACCGGGCGTTCCGCGAAGCGCGCGCGGCGGGCGTGGCGGTCCGCGCCTATCGCTGCGCCGTCGCGCCGGAGGGCGTCGCCATCGCCGAGGAGATCCCGGTGATCACGCCGGCCTGACGGCGCCGCGCTCGAACATCAGGTTCAGACGCGAGCGCGCGATCTCGCGGTAGCCGTAGCGCCCCAGATGCCGCAGCAGGTCGAGCTGCCACTGGCCGGTGCCGTTCTCGACCAGCAGGATCCGCGGCAGGAGCGCGTCCGGCGCCTCGCGGAGGAACGGCTCGAGGATCAGGTCCTCGGCTCCCTCGACGTCGAGCTTGATGGCGTCGACGCGGTCGAGGCCCTCGCTGCGCAGCAGGTCGAGGAGCGTCACCGCCGGCACGGTGATCCGCGCGCCCTCGTTGGTGCCGACGATGCGCAGGCTCGACTCGCCGCGGTTGCGCGGATCGATGAACAGGGTCAGCTCGCCGGCCTTGTCGGCCACCGCGCAGGCGACCGCCTTGACGGTGTGGAACGGGTTCTGGGCGATGTTGTAGGTCAGGCGGTCGAACACGTCCGGCTGCGGCTCGACGGCGACGATCCGCGCCCCCGGCCCCGAGAACGCGGCCACGCAGAGGGCGTAGGCGCCGACATTGGCGCCGATGTCGAGGAACACGCAGTCCCGCGGCAGGCGCTCCTGCAGCAGCGCCCGCTCCTCCGGGTCGAAGAACTGCGGGGTGAAGAGCACCTTCTTCTCGCAGTTGTTGTTGTACGGGTGCAGCCGCATCCGCGCGCCGTAGCGGGTCACGTCGAGGGGCCTGCCCCCGAGGCGCGCGATCGCGATCCGGCGCAGGAACAGCGCGAGGCGCCGCCCGTACCAGGACTCGGCCGGGATCCGGTTCGTGCGGCGGGTGATCGCCGCCACGAGGCCGGACGGTTCGTAGGTGCCGTAGGGCTGCGTGTCCGTCATGACCGGGGCGGTTTGCCAGCCGGCGCTCCGACCCGCAAGCGGATCGATCCGCGTTGCTCCCGCGCGCCCGGGTGGTCTAAGCCGTGGCCGAGCTTGATGAACACAGGTTGCGTGGCATGGAGACCTTCAATTCCGACGGCGTGCGGATCGCCTATATCGACGTCCCGCCGGCGGACGGTCCGGGCAAGCCGATCCTGCTGATCCACGGATTCGCGTCGAACCACGCGGTCAACTGGGTCAACACCCAGTGGGTGAAGGCCCTGACCCAGGCCGGCTACCGCGCGATCGCGCTGGACAACCGCGGCCACGGCGAGAGCGAGAAGCTCTACGATCCGGCCGCCTACAGCTCCGAGGCCATGGCCGGCGACGCGGTCCGGCTCCTCGACCATCTCGGGATCGGGCGCGCCCACGTCATGGGCTACTCGATGGGCGGGCGGATCACCGCGCA
The DNA here is from genome assembly GCF_900110155.1 of Methylobacterium sp. UNC300MFChir4.1. Classification (NCBI taxonomy): domain Bacteria; kingdom Pseudomonadati; phylum Pseudomonadota; class Alphaproteobacteria; order Hyphomicrobiales; family Methylobacteriaceae; genus Methylobacterium; species Methylobacterium sp. UNC300MFChir4.1. The sequence goes on from NZ_FOCS01000010.1 coordinate 49,857, forward strand.
TCTCGCGCTCGACCACGCGGACCGGGTGCGCTCGGCCCTGATCGGCGGCCTCGGGATGCACCTCATCGAGGGCAAGGGCCTGCCCTCCGGCATCGCCGAGGCCCTGGAGGCGCCCGCCGGGACGCCCGCGCCCAACCCCACGGCGGCGGCCTTCCGGATGTTCGCCGAGCAGACCCGGAGCGACCTGCGGGCGCTCGCCGCCTGCATGCGCGGCTCGCGCCAGACGCTCAGCCGGGGCGAGCTCGCGCAGATCGAGGTGCCGGTCCTGGTCTCGGTCGGGACCCTCGACACGGTCGCGGGCTCGGGGCCGGCCCTCGCCGCCCTGATCCCGGACGCCCGGGCGCTCGAGATCGAGGGCAAGGACCACTCCACGGCGGTCGGCGCCAAGCCGCACCGGGACGGGGTGCTGGCCTTCCTGGCCGCGCAGCCCTGAGGCCTCAGCTCTTCAGCCGGTAGCCCGTGCGGAAGATGTAGGTCACGAGGCCGAGGCAGATCACCAGGAACAGCGCGGTCATGCCGAGGCTGACCGCGATGTTCACGTCCGCCTTGCCGAAGAACGCCCAGCGGAACCCACTGATCAGGTACACGACCGGGTTCAGCAGGCTCACCGCGTGCCAGAACGGCGGCAGCATGCTGATCGCGTAGAAGCTGCCGCCCAGGAAGGTCAGCGGGGTCACGACGAGGAGCGGGACCAGCTGCAGCTTCTCGAACCCGTCCGCCCACAGGCCGATGACGAAGCCGAACAGGCTGAACGTCACCGCGGTGAGCAGCAGGAACCCGATCATCCAGAGCGGGTGGTCGATCCGCAGCGGCACGAACAGGGCCGAGGTGGCCAGGATGATCAGCCCGATCAGGATCGACTTCGAGGCCGCGGCGCCGACGAAGCCCAGCACCACCTCCAGCGGCGAGATCGGCGCCGACAGGATCTCGTAGATCGTGCCGGCGAAGCGCGGGAAGTAGATGCCGAACGAGGCGTTGGAGATGCTCTGCGTCAGCAGCGAGAGCATGATCAGGCCGGGCACGATGAACAGCCCGTAGGGCACGTCGTCGACCGCCGAGACCCGGGAGCCGATCGCCGCGCCGAACACCACGAAGTACAGGGTCGTCGAGATGACCGGGGCCAGGATGCTCTGCCCGGCGGTGCGCCAGAAGCGTCCCATCTCGAACAGGTAGATGGCCCGGATCGCCGGCCAGTTCATGCTGAACGCCGCGCTCATGGCTGTGCCCTCTCCTCGCGCACGAGGCCGACGAAGATGTCCTCCAGCGAGCTCTGCTCGGTGTGGAGGTCGTTGAAGCGGATGCCCGCCGCCGCGAGGCCGGTCAGGAGCCCGGTGATGCCGGTGCGCTCGGCGCGGGTGTCGTAGGTGTAGACCAGCTCGGTCCCCTCCCCGCCGAGCGCCAGGCCGTAATCGGCGAGTTCCGGCGGTACCGCGGCGATCGGCTGCTGGAGGTGGAGCGTCAGCTGCTTGCGCCCGAGCTTGCGCATCAGCGCGGCCTTCTCCTCCACGAGGATGATCTCGCCCCGGCGGATCACGCCGATGCGGTCGGCCATCTCCTCGGCCTCCTCGATGTAGTGGGTGGTGAGGATGACGGTGACGCCCTGCTGGCGCAGGTCGCGCACGAGGCGCCACATGTCCTGGCGCAGCTCCACGTCGACGCCCGCCGTGGGCTCGTCGAGGAACAGCACCCGGGGCTCGTGCGACAGCGCCTTGGCGATGAGCACCCGCCGCTTCATGCCGCCCGACAGGGTCATCAGCCGGCTGTCGCGCTTGTCCCAGAGGGACAGCGCCCGGAGGATCCGCTCGATATGCCCGGGATCCGGCCGCAGCCCGAACAGGCCGCGGGAGAAGCTCACGGTGTTCAGCACCGTCTCGAAGGCGTCGGTGGTGAGTTCCTGCGGGACGAGCCCGATGGCCCGGCGCGCGGCACGGTAATCCGCCGCGATATCGTGGCCGTCGACCAGGACGGTCCCCGCACTCGCGGTGACGATCCCGCAGACGATGTTGATGAGCGTGGATTTGCCCGCTCCGTTCGGACCGAGCAGCGCGAAGATCTCGCCGCGCTCAATGGCGAGGTCGATGTCACGCAGGGCTGTGAAGCCGGACGTGTAGGTCTTCGACAGCTTCGAGATGGAGATGATCGGCATCAGAGCCTGGTGCGAGCGGGAGCGTGCACGGGTCCGGCAGCTATGCTCAGGCGCCGGACACGCGAGGGGCCGGCCGAGCGGGACGCCTCCGGCGGCGGGCGCCCCTATAGCATGGTGAATGACCGGCGCTGACCGAGCCCGTGTGCGCCACCGCACCGCGAGGGCGCCCGCCGCTCACCGGCGGCCGAGGCGCTCCGCCAGCGCGAGGCACTCCTTGCGGAGTTCCGGATCCTCGATGCGCGAGAACGCGGTCAGCAGGGCGGCGCATTCCGCGGCGCTCGGGCCGCCGGCTGCCGGGGACCCCGGCGGCCCGCGGAAGATCGAGACCGGGACGTTCAGCGCGTGGGCGATCTGGCGAAGCAGCACTTCCCGCTCGTGAGCGGAGTTCGCCGTGCCGTCGAGATCGAATCCGCCCGCGTCCGTCATGATCTCTTCGAAACCAGTCCTTCGGCCGAGCTCGGATGCACGGGATGCCCACAGACGCTGCTCACGCGGCGCGCGGCACGACCATCCACACTTTCTCGGCGGGTGCAACCTACCGTTATGGTATCAGCTTGGCAGGGCCGCACTGTCCAGAACGCGCGGACAGCCACCCCGGACCGAGATTTTGTGCCGCTCATCTGTAATCGGCGAAGTCGGTTCAGCCTCCGTTCCGAATCAACATCCAGAAATACAATTGCCGGTAGCATGGTTCCGGCGCTAGGCCGCTCGCCGAAGCGTGATCAGCGCGGCCAGACCGACAAGCGTCGCCGCACCGAGGATCCGGCGCCAGGGATTCACGCCGCGCAGGAGCTCGTCAATCGCCCACCATGTCAGCGCGATGTCGGCCCCGAAGGACAGAGCGGAGGCCGGCAGCCAGGGGGCCAGCTCTCCCCTGTCCCGAGCCAGCCAGGCCGCGAGGCTCAGGCCCGCGAAGAGCCAGAGCGGCAGGTTCGGCCACTGCGCCACGGTGATCGCGCCGGTGGTCCTGTCGCGAAACATCCAGTCGACGGCCCGCCCGAAGGTTGTGCGCGGACGTGGAGACATGGCTCGAACCTTCGTGAGCTCCGGCCGGCGCAGATCGTGCCGCCCCGCCGGACCAGAATGAGCCGACGGCTCCGGAAGAGGCCTTAACACATCGGTAACGTTAGCGAACGGAAACCGTCGGTAAATCCCTAACGGATCCTGAAAGGACTCGCGAAAAATTCGTTAATCTGGTGATCATCGGTCATCGGAACGGCGGCCAACCAGCCGAACATCGAGGATCGATCATGAGCGCCCGTCTCGAAGACCTGAAGTTCATGCTGACGCTCAGCGCCGTGGTCCTGCTCGGCAGCGGCCTCGACGTCATCCTGCGCTGATCGCGCCAATCAACCCGGTCCGCGGCGCCGCGCCGCCGGACGTGAAGGCGCGTCCGAGCGCCGCGCGGGCGGCCGACGGCCGAGCCTCCGGAGCACCGCCCCGGCCGGTCGTGTACGGGACGGCGATCAGCCGCGCGGCAGCGTCCGCGGGACGGCGCATCCCCCCTATCTCGACAATCGGGATCTGTCCGGAGCGAAGGAAGCTCCGCAAGTCCGCGGCCCGCGCCCGCCGCTCCGTCCGCATCTTGAGCACGGCGATCACGAGGCCGGCCAGCCCGGCCGCCTCCAAGAACGCCGCGACCACGTAGCCCGCAGCCATCCGCTTCCACCAACTGTATCGAGGAGAGGCCGCCCTCGCGGCGGCCGCCACCGATCTGCGGGGTCATGGTTAGCGGGGCCTTAACGGCTGCGTAGAAGTCCGCAGATCGCGCCGGCGTCGACACTCGCCGCCCGCGACCGGGGCGCGGTGCGAGCCTTTCCCGTGCAGCGATAATCGGGCGCCGCGCAGGGTCCGCGCGTCGCGCCCGGGAGTCCCTTCGGGAAGCCGTGACGCTCCGCGGGGGCGCTACCACATGTCGAGGGCGACGCGGGCCTCGTCGGACATGCGGCTCTGGTCCCACGGCGGGTCGAAGACCATGGTCACCGCGCAGGACTGGACCCCCGGCACGGCGGACACCGCGTTCTCGACCCAGCCGGGCATCTCGCCCGCGACCGGGCAGCCGGGCGCCGTGAGGGTCATGTCGATCGCGACGACGCGATCGTCGCCGATATCGACCTTGTAGATCAGGCCGAGCTCGTAGATGTCGGCCGGAATCTCGGGATCGTAGACCGTCTTCAGCGCCGCGACGATGTCGTCGGTCAGGCGGTCCAGTTCCGCCTGCGGGATCGTCGAGTCGCCGGCGACGTCGGGGGCGTTCTTGCCGCCCGTGATGGTGGCGTCGGTGCTCATCGCTTCACTCTCCCCGGGCCCGCGCGGGCGGGACCAGCCTCATCCCAGTATCAGGTGAACAGCATTTCTGCTCTGCCGAGCGCCTCGGCAAGGGCATCGATCTCGGCGGTCGTGTTGTAAAGCCCGAACGAGGCGCGGCAGGTCGAGGTGACGCCGAAGCGGTTGAGCAGCGGCATCGCGCAGTGGGTCCCGGCCCGCACCGCCACGCCCTGCCGGTCGATCACCGTGGCGATGTCGTGGGCGTGCGCGCCCTTCATCTCGAAGGCGATCACGCCGCCCTTGCCCGGTGCGGTGCCGATGAGGCGCAGGGAATTCATCGCGCCGAGGCGCTCCTGCGCGTAGGCCGTGAGCTTCGCCTCGTGGGCGGCGATCGCGTCGCGCCCGAGATTCATCATGTACTCGAGCGCGGCGCCGAGACCGACCGCCTCGATGATGGCCGGGGTGCCGGCCTCGAACCGGTGGGGCGGATCGTTGTAGGTGATCGCGTCCTCGCTGACCGTCCGGATCATCTCGCCGCCGCCCTGGTAGGGCGGCAGGCGCTCCAGCCATTCCTTCTTGCCGTAGAGCACGCCGATCCCGGTCGGGCCGTAGACCTTGTGGCCGGTGAAGACGAAGAAGTCGCAATCGAGCGCCCGCACGTCGACGGGCTGGTGCACCGCGCTCTGGGCCCCGTCGAGCAGGACCGGCACGCCGTGGGCATGGGCGATGCGCACGATCTCGGCGGCGGGCGTCACCGTGCCGAGCACGTTCGACATGTGGGTGATCGCCACCATCTTGGTCCGCGGCGAGAACAGCTTCTCGTATTCCTCGACCAGGAAATTGCCCTGGTCGTCCACCGGGGCCCACTTGATCACGGCGCCCCGGCGCTCGCGCAGGAAGTGCCAGGGCACGATGTTGGAGTGGTGCTCCATGATCGAGAGGATGATCTCGTCCCCCTCCCCGATCAGGCCGGCCCAGCCCATCGACGAGGCCACGAGGTTGTAGGCCTCGGTGGCGTTGCGGGTGAAGATGATCTCGTCCGTCGAGGCGGCGTTGAGGAACTGGCGCGTGGTCTCGCGCGCGCCCTCGAAGCCCTCGGTGGCGGCGTTCGCCATGTAGTGCAGGCCGCGATGGACGTTGGCGTAGCCGGTCTCCATGCAGGAGACCATCGCGTCGATCACCTGCCGGGGCTTCTGCGCCGAGGCGGCGTTGTCGAGGTAGACGAGCGGCTTGCCGTAGACCTGCTGGCCCAGGATCGGGAAATCCTTCCGGATCGCCTCGACGTCGTAGGTGGGGGTGAGGACGGGTGCGTTCATGGTCGCGACCTTCCGAAGACTTCGCCGATCCCGGGAACAGCCCTCATCCTGAGGTGCCGGAGCGAAGCGGAGGCCTCGAAGGAGGCCTCCAGCTAGCGTTGCGATCCCCGGATCCCGCCTGTAGGGCCCGCTGCCGCGGTGGCCTCGGGATGGGATCAGGCATCGAGAAGGGCCGGTCCGCGGAGCGGACCGGCCGGGTCCGATCAGCCGCGCGCCTGGAGCCAGGCCTCGATCTCGCCGATGAGCGCCGCGCGGGCGCCCTCGTGCGTGACCGCCTCGACGGCCTCGCCCACGAAGGCCTGGACGAGCAGGCTCTCGGCGGTCGCGCGCGGCAGGCCGCGGGCCATCAGGTAGAACAGCAGGTCCTCGTCCGGCGCACCGCAGGTGGCCCCGTGGCCGCAGGCGACGTCGTCGGCGAAGATCTCCAGCTCCGGCTTGTTCATCATCTGCCCCTCGTCGGTGAGGAGGAGGCAGTCGGACTTCATCTTGCCGTCGGTCTGCTGGGCGGCCTGACGGACGATGATCTTGCCCTGGAACACGCCGGTGGCGTCGCCGTCGATGATCCACTTGAACTGCTCGCGGCCGACGCCGCCGACAGCGGCGTGATCGGCGAGCAGCGTCGAGTCGGCGAGCTGACCCTTGCGCAGCATGGCGGCGCCGTTGACCACGACGTTGGTGTCGTCGCCCGCGACGTGGACGAAGATCTGGTGGCGCGACAGGACCGCTCCGGTCACGAGGTTCACGGTCTCGACCTGACCCTCGGCCTCGACCTTGAGCGACAGGGTCGAGAGCGCGATGGCGGCGTCGCCCTGCTTGTTCAGGCGGGTGTGCCGGAAGGCGGCCTTGGGGCCGACCACCACGTCGAGGGCGTCGTTCGGCTGGCAGGTGAGCCCGTCCGGACCCTCGTGGCTCTCCAGGAGGCCGAACTCCGCGCCCTCGCCGATCTGGACGAGCACGCGGGTCGCCGTCGAGAACGGCGTGTTCCCGGCGCCCACGAAGCGCAGGTGCAGCGGCCGCGCCGGCTTCGCACCGGGCGCCACCGTGATCAGCGCGCCGTCCGCCAGGAAGGCGGTGTTGAGCTGGTAGACCGGGTTCTCCCGGGCCTGCGCCACCGGCGCGAGCTGCTTCAGGTCGACATGCGCCTTCGTCAGCGCCTCGGACATCGGGACGACCGTGACCCCCTCGGGGATCCGGTCGAGATCCGACAGCTCGCGGACGAGATGGCCGTTCACGAAGGTCAGGCGCGCGGCCTCGATGCCGGAGAAGCCCTTCGCCCCCGCGACGGCCGCCCGGGCGGCGTCGAGGCTCGGCGCCTCGGCCGGGGGCGCGGCCTCCGTGATGGCGGCGCGCAGGTCCGTGTACTTGAAGGCCTCGACCCGCCGGCTCGGCAGGCCGGTCGCCTCGAAGAAGCGGAAGGCCTCCTCGCGGGCGATCGCCTTCTCGCTGGCGAAGCTCTGGCGGGCCGACTCGAACAGCTTCGACAGGCCGGCCTCGGCGGGGGAGCGGAGGTTCGTGACGTCGGCCATGGCTCAGGCCGCCTCCCCGGTGCGGTACTCGGCGTAGCCGGAGGCCTCGAGCTCGAGGGCGAGCTCCTTGCCGCCGGTCTTCACGATCTGACCCTTCGACATGACGTGCACGGTGTCGGGCACGATGTGGTTGAGCAGGCGCTGGTAGTGGGTGATCACCAGGAACGAGCGGCCCTGGTCGCGGAGCGCGTTCACGCCCTCGGAGACGATCCGCAGGGCGTCGATGTCGAGGCCGGAATCGGTCTCATCGAGCACGCAGAACTTCGGCTGCAGCAGCGCCATCTGGAGGATCTCCATGCGCTTCTTCTCGCCGCCGGAGAAGCCGACGTTGAGGGCGCGCTTGAGCATCTCCTTGTTGATCTCGAGCTTGTCGGCCGCGCCGTTCACCGCGCGGATGAAGTCCGGGGTCGACAGCTCGGCCTCGCCGCGCGCCTTGCGCTGCGCGTTCAGGCAGGCCTTGAGGAAGGTCATGGTGCCGACGCCGGGGATCTCCAGCGGGTACTGGAACGCCAGGAAGATGCCGGCCGCGGCGCGCTCGTCGGCGGCCATCTCCAGAACGTTCTGCCCGTCGAGCAGGATCTCGCCGTCGAGAACCTCGTAATCCTCCTTGCCGGCGATGACGTAGGAGAGGGTCGACTTGCCCGAGCCGTTCGGGCCCATGATCGCCGCGACCTCGCCGTCGTTCACGGTCAGGTTGAGGCCGTTCAGGATGCGGTTGTCCTCGATCTGCACGACGAGGTTCTTGATTTCCAGCATGTCAGTCCAAGTCCTTCAAAACCATTCGTCCCGCATCGCCCGCAGGAACGCGGCGCTCCCGGCCGGGTAGCCGGAGAGGTCGCCGATCACCGCGTCGATGCCGCACCGGGGACAGAGGGCGGTGCCCTCATCGGCGATCCAGCCCGCGATCTCGTCCGGCGCGAAAACCTCGAGGTAGAAGAAGCACCCGCACAGGACGCTGCTCCGGACCTCGTCGGCGTGCCGCGCGCTGTGCCGATGGGCCGCGCGCAGCACGTCGTCGTCGTATCCGCCCAGGTGGTCAGCCCACCGAGCCTTCCAGGCTGATCGAGATCAGCTTCTGGGCTTCGACGGCGAACTCCATCGGCAGCTGCTGCAGCACGTCCCGCACGAAGCCGTTGACGATGAGCGCGGTCGCCTCCTCCTCGGAGAGGCCGCGCTGCTGGCAGTAGAACTTCTGCTCCTCGGAAATCTTCGAGGTCGTCGCCTCGTGCTCGAAGACGGCCGAGGCGTTCTTCGACTCGATGTAGGGCACGGTGTGCGCGCCGCACTGGTCGCCGATCAGCAGGGAGTCGCAGTTCGTGAAGTTGCGCGCGCCTTTGGCCTTCCGGTGCGCCGAGACGAGGCCCCGGTAGGTGTTCTGCGACCGGCCGGCCGAGATGCCCTTCGAGATGATCCGGCTCGTCGTGTTCTTGCCGAGATGGATCATCTTGGTGCCGGAATCGACCTGCTGCATGCCGTTCGACACCGCGATCGAGTAGAACTCGCCGCGGGAATCGTCGCCGCGCAGGATGCAGGACGGGTACTTCCAGGTGATCGCCGAGCCGGTCTCGACCTGCGTCCACGAGATCTTCGAGCGGGCGCCGCGGCAGTCGCCGCGCTTCGTCACGAAGTTGTAGATGCCACCCTTGCCCTCGTTGTCGCCCGGGTACCAGTTCTGAACGGTCGAGTACTTGATCTCGGCATCGTCCAGGGCGACGAGTTCGACCACCGCGGCGTGGAGCTGGTTGTCGTCGCGCTTCGGGGCGGTGCAGCCCTCGAGATACGAGACGTAGGAGCCCTTGTCGGCGATGATCAGCGTGCGCTCGAACTGGCCGGTGTCGCGCTCGTTGATGCGGAAGTAGGTCGACAGCTCCATCGGGCAGCGGACGCCCGGCGGGATGTAGACGAACGACCCGTCGGAGAAGACGGCGGAGTTCAGCGTCGCGAAGAAGTTGTCGGTCACCGGCACGACCGAGCCGAGGTACTTCTGCACCAGCTCGGGATATTCCTGCACGGCCTCGGAGATCGGCATGAAGATCACGCCGGCCTTCGACAGCTCCTTCTTGAAGGTGGTGGCCACCGAGACCGAGTCGAACACGGCGTCGACCGCGACGCGGCGCTCCGGCGCGATGCCTTCCAGCACCTCGACCTCGCGCAGCGGGATGCCGAGCTTCTCGTAGGTCTTCAGGATCTCGGGATTGATCTCATCGAGCGATTCCGGGCCCTGCCGCTTCGGGGCGGCGTAGTAGTAGATGTCGTTATAGTCGACCTTGTCGTAGGAGACGCGGGCCCACTCCGGCTCCTTCATGGTCAGCCAGCGCCGGTAGGCGTCGAGGCGCCACTCCAGCAGCCACGCGGGCTCGTTCTTCTTGGCCGAGATGAAGCGGACGACGTCCTCGGAGATGCCCTTCTCGGACTTCTCCATCTCGATCGTGGTCTCGAACCCGTACTTGTACTGGTCGAGGTCGATCGAGCGGACCCGATCAATGGTTTCCTGCACAGCAGGCATCAGCGTCTCCTAGGCATCTCCGGCGTCAAGGACCGGGAAGCGTCTGTCGGAAAGCGGGGGGGCGGCGCTCAGGCCGCCTGGCCTCGCCGTCTATATAGGGTCTCCAAGACCCGTTCGAAGGCGTCGAGGAAGCATGCCACCTCCTCGTCCACCGTGTTCCAGCCGAGGCTGACGCGCAGCGCCCCCCCGGCGAGGTCGGAACCGACGCCCATCGCGGCGAGCGTCGCCGAGCGCGCGACCTTGCCCGACGAGCAGGCCGAGCCCGACGACACCGCCACGCCGGCGAGGTCGAGGGCGATCAGGGCCGAGGGCGCGTCGAGCCCCGGGACCGAGAAACTCAGGGTGTTGGGCAGGCGCGGCGCCCCGGCGGCGAACACCACCGCATCCGGCGCCATGGTGCGCACGCCGGCCTCGACCCGGTCCCGGAGCGCGGAGAGGCGCGCGGCCTCCGCGTCGAGCGCCGCGCGGGCGATCCGGGCAGCCTCACCCATGCCGACGATGGCCGGCAGGCACTCGGTGCCGCAGCGCAGCCGCCGCTCCTGGCCGCCCCCGCGCAGGAAGGCGCTCTCCAGGCTGACGCCCTCGGCCAGGACCAGCGCGCCGACCCCCTTGGGCGCCGCGAACTTGTGGCCCGAGAGGGTCAGCGCGTCGAGGCCGAGCGCCGCCATGTCGAGGGGGATCTTGCCGACGGCCTGCACGGCGTCGCTGTGAACCAGGGTCCGGCCGTGCGCCCGCGCCAGGCCGACGATCTCGGCCAGCGGCTGCACCGCGCCGGTCTCGTTGTTGGCGGCGTGGACCGAGAGGAGCAGGGTCTCGTCGGCGAGAGCACCCAGGCGCGCCTCCAGGGCGGCGAGATCGACCACGCCCTCGGCGGTGACCGGGACTTCCTCGACGGCCGCGTCCGGGAACCGGTGACCGGCCGCGACGCAGGGATGCTCCGTGGCGGAGTGGAGCAGCCGCCTCGGGGCCGCCGCGCCGCCGCGACGGAGGGCGCCCGACAGGACCGCGTTTGCCGCCTCGGTTCCGCCGCTGGTGAAGACGACCTGCTCGGGCTGGGCGTTCACGAGCGCCGCCACCTGGGTGCGGGCCGCTTCGAGGGCGGCCCGGGCCGCCCGCCCCTCCGCGTGGATCGAGGACGGGTTCCCGGGGAGCGTGAGCGCGCGCGCGACCGCCTCCGCGACGTCCGGGCGGACCGGCGCGGTGGCGTTGTAGTCGAGATAGGCGCGTGCCCGGCTCATCCGCGTTCCGTTAAGCCCTCTGCTGCGGCGCGTCACAATTCCTTGCCCGCGCGCCGGCTCGCCGTGCTAAGGCGCGCCGAGACAATGAGATCCCGCCGACCCGGCACGGTCGGCGTGGCAGCCAACGCGGTGCATCGGACGGGTTGTTTAGAACAGTTCTAATCGCCTAGAACTGTTCTAAGACTGCTTTTATGGTGCGCGCGCGACGAGTCAAGGCTGCTGCGCCGCCGGGCCGATAGCCCGGCGGGCGATCTCCGGAGCGAGAGACGAGCGATGCCCGAAGTGATCTTCACCGGCCCGGCCGGCCGCCTGGAAGGCCGTTACCAAGCCCCCAAGAAGCGCGGCGCGCCGATCGCCATCATCCTGCACCCGCACCCCCAGTTCGGGGGCACGATGAACAATCAGATCGTGTACAACCTGTTTTACACATTCGCCAATCGCGGTTTCGCGGCCCTGCGCTTCAATTTCCGCGGAGTCGGACGCAGCCAGGGCTCGTTCGACCACGGCTCGGGCGAGCTGTCGGACGCTGCGGCCGCCCTCGACTGGGTTCAGTCGGTCAACCCGGAGGCGAAGTCCTGCTGGATCGCCGGCGTGTCCTTCGGCTCTTGGATCGGGATGCAGCTCCTGATGCGCCGCCCCGAGATCGAGGGATTCATCTCCATCGCCGCCATGGCGAACCGCTACGACTTCACCTTCCTGGCTCCCTGCCCCTCCTCCGGCCTGTTCGTGCACGGCTCCGAGGACCGGGTCGCGCCCGCCCGCGAGGTCATGCCGGTGATCGAGAAGGTGAAGACCCAGAAGGGCGTCATCATCGAGCACCAGATGGTCGAGGGCGCCAACCATTTCTTCGACGGCAAGGTCGAGGAACTGACACAGACGGTCGACACCTACCTAGACAAGCGCCTCGGCAAGCGCGAGGAGGCGGCCTGACGGATCTGATCCCGCGCCTTGACGGGGGGAGCCCCGGAGGAATAGGGCGCGGGTTTCGGAATTGAGACGCACCTTCGCAGGTCTGATGTCAGATAGCCCGTCCGACCACCCCGTCGTTCTCCTCGTGGAAGATGACGGCCTCCTTCTGATGGAGGCCTCGGACACCCTCGCGGATGCGGGCTTCACCGTCGTCGAGGCGACGCATGCCGACAAGGCGCTGAAGGTTCTGGAGAACCGCGACGACGTCGGGGTCCTGATGACCGACGTCGACATGCCGCAGGGGTCGATGGACGGCTTCGCCCTGGCGCGCCTCGTCGCGCATCGCTGGCCGTCGATTCCCGTGCTGGTGGTGTCGGGCATGGGCACGCCCGGTCCCAACGACATGCCGGAGGGCGCCCGGTTCATCCCGAAGCCCTACGAGCCGACCACCCTGGTCCGGACCCTGCAGGCCTTCATCCGCCGCGCGGCTTGACGCACGGATCCGCTCGGGCTGACACCCGGTCCGGGCCCTGAACACCCGACCGAGAGCCATGACGGACCAGAACCGACCGCACCGCTTCGCGACCCGGGCCATCCACGCCGGCGCGGCGCCCGATCCCGCCACGGGCGCCCGGGTCCAGCCGATCTACTTCACCAACGGCTTCGTCTTCGACTCGACCGAGCAGGCCGCCGACATCTTCGCGGGCCGCCGGACCGGCTTCTCGTATTCGCGCGGATCCAATCCGACCGTCGCCGCGCTGGAGCGCCGGATCGCCGACCTCGAGGGCGCGAAGGCGGGCGTGGCGGTGTCCTCCGGACAGTCGGCCATGCAGCTCATTCTGATGACGCTGTTGAAGAGCGGCGACGCCTACGTCGCGTCTCCGCGCCTGTTCGGCGGGTCGCTCGGCCTGATGCGCCGGCTCGACGGCCGCTACGACCTGAAGCCGCGCTTCGCGCGCGGTATGGCCCCGGAGGATTTCGAGGCGGCGATCACCCCGGACTGCCGGGCCATCTTCTGCGAATCGATCGTGAACCCCTGCGCGTCGGTGGTGGACCTCGACGGCATCGCCGCGGTGGCCCGCCGCCACAACCTGCCGCTCGTCGTCGACAACACCCTCGCCTCGCCGGCCCTGATCCGGCCGATCGAGCACGGCGCCGACATCGTCTGGCACTCCACCTCGAAGTTCCTGAGCGGCTCCGGCCAGACCATCGGCGGCGTGATCTGCGACGCCGGCGGCTTCGACTGGGCGAAGGCCGGCGGCTACAACCTGATCACCGAGCCCTGGCCGGACTATGACGGGCTGGTGCTCACCGAGGCCTTCCCGGCGACCCCCTTCGCGGCGGCGTGCCGGTTCTTCGGCCTGCGGGACCTCGGGCCCGGCCTGTCGCCGATGAACGCGTTCCTGACGCTGATGGGGATCGAGACTCTGCCGCTGCGCATGGAGCGGCATTGTGCCAACGCGCGAGCGGTGGCGGCCTTCCTGAATGATCACCCGGCCGTGGCCTGGGTGAGCTACCCGATGTTGCCGGGCCAGACCGGCGAGGACCTCGCCCGCCGCTACACCCCGGACGGGCCGGGCTCGATCTTCACCTTCGCGCTGAAGGGCGGCGAGCCGGCGGCGCTGCGGTTCATCGCCGGCCTGGAGCTGATCTCTCACTTGGTGAACATCGGCGAGATCAAGTCGCTGGCGATCCACCCGTCCTCGACCACGCACCGGCAGCTGCCGGAGCACGAGAAGGCCGCCGCGCAGGTCGGGCCCGAGACCGTGCGGTTGTCGATCGGGCTGGAGAACGAGGCCGACCTCATCGCCGATCTCCAGCAGGCGCTGGATCGCCTCCTCTAGTCCGTCATCGCGAGCGCGGCGAAGCGACTCAGAGCCGCGCGATCTCGACGATCGTGAGGCCGCTGGATTGCTTCGCGCTGCCCGCGAGGACGGCCACGGCGGGCAGGGATTGGCCGCAACCGGGACGGCCTCAGCGCCGCCGCTCCAAGATCGACACGTAGTTGGCGACCGCCGCGCCGCCCATGTTGAAGATCCCGGCGAGCTCCGCCCCGGGCACCTGCATCTCACCGGCCTCGCCCATGAGCTGGAGGCAGGCCATGACGTGCATCGACACGCCGGTCGCCCCCACAGGATGACCCTTGGCCTTCAACCCGCCGGACGGGTTGATCGGCAGCCGGCCGCCCTTCTCGGCGAGTCCCTCGCGCACCACGCGAAAACCCTCGCCCGGGGCGGCGAGGCCCATCGCCTCGTACTCGATCAGCTCGGCGATGGTGAAGCAGTCGTGGGTCTCCACGAAGGAGAGGTCCTCATTGGCGATCCCGGCCTGGGCCCGCGCCCTCTCCCAGGCCATTCGCGCGCCCTTGAACTCCACCGGGTCGCGGCGGGACAGGGGCAGGATGTCATTGACGTGCGCCCGGGCGCGGAAGCCGATCGCCCGCTCCAGGCCCTCGGCGGTCTCGGCATCGGCCACCACAAGCGCCGCCGCCCCGTCCGAGATCAGCGAGCAGTCCGTGCGCCGCAGGGGGGCGGCCACGTAGGGGTTCTTCTCCGAGACCCGGTTGCAGAAGTCGAAGCCGAGGTCCTTGCGCAACTGCGCGTAGGGGTTGCCGACGCCGTTGCTGTGGTTCTTGGCGGCGATGCGGGCCAGCTCCTCGCTGCGGTCGCCGTAGCGCTGGAAGTAGCCCGCCGCGATCCGCCCGAACACGCCCGCGAAGCCGCCCTCGATGTCGGCCTCCTCCTTCCGGTAGGAGGCGCCCAGCAGGATGTCGCCGGTCTCAGCGACGGTCTTGGCGGTCATCTTCTCGGCGCCGATCACCAGGGCCACGCGGCCGCGGCCGCTGTCGACGAAGTCGAGGGCCGCGTAGAGCGCCGCCGACCCGGTGGCGCAGGCGTTCTCCAGGTGGGTCGCCGGCGCGTGGGCGAGGCCCGGCCGGTTCACCGCCACCAGCGAGCCCTCGAAGCCCTGCTTCGAGAAGCCGGTGTTCATCGAGCCCACGTAGATGCCGTCGACCTGCGACTCCTCGACGCCGGCATGGGCCAGCGCCTCGCCCGAGACCCGGGCGATCAGCCCCTCGACATCGGGCTCCTCGAGCTTGCCGAAGGGGGTGTGGGCCCAGCCCACGATGCAGGCGCGCGTCATCCGGTGACCTCCCGTGTCCGGCCCGGACGATGGGCCTGCGGCGGCCGGCGATCAAGACATGCGCGGATTGTTCGACGCGCCGGACACGCCGGACGAAACCCGCCCGGGCCCGGCTCAGCGCAGGTGAAAGGCCACCCACGCGACGCCGACGAGCACTAGCGCGGTCAGCAGCCCCCGGGCGAGCGCGCGTCGGCGGTGTCTCACGGGGCGAACAGCTCCGGGTGGCGTGCGCGGAGCGCCAGGATCAGGGCCAGCGTCTTCAGGTCGGTGATCTTGGCGCGGTCGGCGCGGGCGGCGAGCTCGGCCAGCGGCATCTCGACCACCCGGATGTTCTCGTGCTCGCCCTCGGCCCCGCCGCCCGCCTCCGCGCGATCCGCCCGGCCGTAGGGCGCGAGGTAGAGGTGGATCTTCTCGGTGGTCAGGCTGGCGCAGGAATAGGTGGCGCCGACGAACTCGAGCGCCCACAGGCGCAGGCCCACCTCCTCCAGCGCCTCCCGGCGGGCGTTCTCCTCCGGGCTGCCGGCGTCGATCAGGCCCGCCGGTGCCTCCAGCTGGACCTGCTCGCCGGCCGCGAACAGCGGCGGCACCCGCAGCTCGCGCACGAGCGTCGCGACCTTCCGCTCCGGGTCGTAGGGCAGGATCCCGACCGAGTTGCCGTGGTCCTCGATCTCGCGCTCGACGACGGCGCCGTCGGCGAGGCGCACCCGCGCGATCCCGAAGCGGCTCCAGCCCTCGTGGACGAAGCGGATAGTGAGGATCTCGGCTTTCATGGGCACTCCCACTCCTCATCGCCCTACACGGAACCGTGTCCCCGGGTTCCGGGAACGCCGACGACCGCGGCCACGTTTGGTCGGACACGCGCATGGTCACGCTTCCGCGGGGCGCGCCGGTCAGGATCGATGCGGGCAGGATCGACGCAGGCAGGACCGATCGGCGGGATCCGGAAGCGTTCGCGGCGGGACGGCGCCGCGATCTGGGTCGTCCTCGCGCTCACCTACATGGTCTTCGCCGGCTCGGTCAGCCTGAACGAGGGGATGGCCGCCGTCGGATGCGCCAGTCTCGGCACGCTCTGGTGGTGGGGCGTCGGACGGCCCGGCGGGCTGCGCTTCCGCTTCGACCGGGCGTCGCTCTACCCGCTCGGCCCGGCCGTCCGCGACATGCCGCGCCAGACCGCCCGCGTCGGGCTGCACCTCCTGCGCGCGATCCTCGGTCGCGCCGGCGGCGGCGCGACCCGCGAGCGGAGCGCCGCCGAGATCGCCTGGGCCACGCCGGAGGGCGACGCCGCGCCGGCGGCGCGGGCGGTCGGGTTGCTGGCCGCGTCGCTCGCCCCCGACAGCTACGTGCTCACCCTCGACCGCGCGCACGGAACGGTGGTGACGCACGGCCTTGAGGAGGCTCGATGAGCGTCTGGACGGTCGCCATCCTGGCGCTGCTGCCGCCGCTCGCCGTGGCCGCGGTCCTCGCGTGGCGGGGTCGGCCCGGCCAGCGTTTCGCCGCCTACCAGCTCGCCGGCAGCGTCACGGTCCTGATCCTGACGCTCATGGCTTTCGCCACCGACCAGGCGTCGATCACCGATCTCGCCCTCACCCTGGTCCTGCTCAACCTGCCCGGCACGATGCTGCTCGCGGTCTTCCTGGAGCGCTGGATATGAGCGTCGCGATCGGCTCGGTCCTGGTCCTTGCCGTGGCGTCCGCTTGGCTCGCGGCCCTCGCCCTCTGGCGCCTGCCCCGGGCGCTCGACCGGATTCACGCGCTCGCGTTCCTGAACGTCGCGGCCGCGATCCTCGTGACGGTGGCGGCCTTCCTGGCCGACGGCGTCTCCGGGCGCTCGCTCAAGATTCTGGTGATGATGGTGGTGTTCCTCGCCTGGGCGGCGGTGCTGTCGCACGTGTCCGGCCGGGCCGTGCTGATGCGCGAGAGCCGCTCGGCATGACGGTGATCCTGCCGCTGCTCTTCCTCTTCACAGCGATCTCCGGCACCGCCGTGGTCCTCGTGCGCGATCCTGCGCGGCAGGTCTTCGCCATCGCGGTCAACGGGCTCGTCCTGGCGATCCTGTTCGACGCCCTCCAGGCCCCCGACGTCGCGCTCTCGGAGCTGGCGGTCGGTTCGGCGGCGGTGCCGCTCCTCTTCCTCGTGGCCCTGATGGCCGTGCGGACGCAGCCGCCCGAGGAGGAATCGTGAGCCCGCGCGCCCGCGTCGCGCTCCTGGCCGTCGCGGGCCTCGTCCTCCTCCCGGGCGCGGCCGCGGTCATCGCCGGCCTGCCGCCCTTCGGATCGACGATCGCCCAGTACGGCGCGCGCATCAACGCGATCGTTCCGGAGGCCCGGCACGTCGCCAACATGGTCAGCGCGATCAACTTCGACCTGCGCGGCCTCGACACCCTCGGCGAGGAGTTCATGCTACTCGCCGCCATCACCGGGACGGTGGTGCTGCTGCGCGGGCGGCGCGGCGAGGGCACGACCGGGCGCGCCATGCGCCGGCCCGGCCGGGCCGTGATCCCGCGCTCCGAGGCCGTCGTGCTCGCGTGCCGCGTCGCCAGCCCGCTCACCGCGCTGTTCGGCCTCTACGTCGTGCTGCACGCGACCGTCACGCCGGGCGGCGGCTTCCAGGGCGGCGTCATCCTCGCCTCGGGCACCCTCCTCATCTACCTCGGCGAGGGCTATGCCGGCTGGCGCGACGCCATCCGCAGTCACTGGCTCGATGCCCTGGAGGGTGGCGGCGCGCTGCTCTTCGCCCTGTGCGGGCTCGTGCCGATGCTCACCGGCGCCGCTTTCATGCAGAACATCCTGCCGCTCGGCACCTTCCGCGACCTGTTCTCGGGCGGCCTGATGCTCGTCGAGAACCTCGGCGTCGCCCTGGCGGTGACGGGCGGCTTCACGCAGCTCTTCCTGGAATTCATGGAGGAGACCCGCGCGGCCGACGCGCCCGAGGAGCCGGGGGAGGAATCCGCGTGAGTGCGGTCACCAGTGTCCTGCCCTACGCGGTCGCCGCGTGGCTGTTCGGAATCGGCCTCTACGGCATCGCCACGAGCCGCAACTTCATCCACCTCGTGGGCTGCCTCGGCGTGTGCCAGTCGGCGACCTACGTGCTCCTGCTCGGCCTCGGCTATCGCTGGGGCAGCATCGCGCCGATCTTCTACGACCACCCGCCGGGGACGCCCGCCGTGGACCCGGTCATGCAGGCGCTGGTGCTCACCGACATCGTGGTCGGCGCGACGCTCACCGCCCTCCTCCTCGTCCTGACCATCCAGGCCTACAAGCGCGGCGGAAGCCTGGACCCGGAGAAGCTCCGGCCGATGCGCGCGGGCGGCCGGTCCGGGCGCGATGCCGGAACCAGCCGCGCGCGCGACGCGGAGCGGGGCGGCCCGTGACCGTCCTCCCGGCCGCCCTCCTGCCCCTGCCCGTCGCGATCCCGCTCGTGGTCTGCGCCGCGATGCTGGCGACCGCGCACGTCCTGCCCGGCCGCCTCCCCGACATCCTGGCGACGCTGGCGGCGCTCACCGTCGCGGTGCTGTGCGGCATCATCGCCAGCCACGCCGCCGGCGGGCCGCTGGTCTACTGGTTCGGCGGCTGGGAGCCCCGCGACGGCGTCCACCTCGGCATCGGCTTCTCGGTGGACGAGGCCAGCGGCTGGGTCGCGGCCTTCATCGGGCTGCTCTACGCCCTGACCTTCGTGTTCGCCTGGGGCTTCTTCGACCGCACCCACGGCCACTTCCACATCCTGATGCTGCTGTTCCTGGCCGCCATGGTCGGGTTCTGCTTCACCCGCGACATGTTCAACCTGTTCGTGTGGTTCGAGGTGATGAGCGTCGCGGCCTTCGCGCTCACGGCCTACCATCTGGCGGAGTCGTCGCTGGCGGGCGCCATCAACTTCACGGTGGTGAACAGCCTCGCGGGCTTCCTGATGCTCGGCGGCATCGGCCTGATCTACGCCCAGACCGGCACGCTCGACTTCGAGGGCATCGCGGCCGCGGTGGCGCGGGGCGGCCGGGATCCGGTGGTGGCCGGGGCGTTCTGCCTCGTCGCGGCCGCCCTGATGATCAAGGGCGCGATCGTGCCGTTCCAGTTCTGGCTCGCCGACGCGCACGCGGTCGCGCCGAGCCCGGTCTCGGTGATCTTCTCCGGATCGATGGTCTCGCTCGGCCTGTTCGGGCTCGCGAAGGTGAGCGCCGTCGTGTTCGGCGGCTCCGATCAGGTCCAGCACGCCCTGCCGGGGCTCCTCATCGGCCTAGGCAGCTTCACCGCCCTCCTGGGCGGCTGGATGGCGCTGCTGCAGCGGCACCTCAAGCGGCTACTCGCCTTCTCGACCATCTCGCACGCCGGCATCATGCTCACCGGCCTCGGCGCCCTCTCGGTCGACGGGACCGGCGGGATGCTCGTCTACGTGGTCGGCCACGGGCTGGTGAAGGGCGCCCTGTTCATGATCGCTGGCATCCTGCTCGCCACCCAGGCCAGCATTGACGAGATCGCCCTGCGCGGCCTCGGACGGGGGATCTGGCCCGCCGGCGTCGCCATGGCTCTGGCCGGGCTGCTGCTCTGCGGCCTGCCCCTCGGTGTGCTCGACCAGGGCACCCGCCTCGTCCAGGGCGCGCTCTGGCAGCAGGGGCACGGGGTGGCGCTGGCGGCCGGTGCCATCGGCGCGGCGCTGACCGGGGCCGCGGTGCTGCGGGCCGCGGGCCGGATCTTCCTCGGGCTCGGGCCCGATCCCGGCGACGAGGCCGGCGCCCCGAGCGCGGACGAGCGCGAGAAGGCCAACCGGCCGCTCTGGCTGATGCTGGCGCCGTGCTGCCTTCTCCTCGCGCTCGATATCGGTCTGCCGGCGGCTCTCATCGAGCACGCCCTGCCGCGGGCGGCGTCGGCCTTCATGCACCGGCCAACCGTGCACGCGCTAGCGGAGGGGCCCGGCTGGCTCCCCTGGG
This sequence comes from Methylobacterium sp. UNC300MFChir4.1, assembly GCF_900110155.1. Classification (NCBI taxonomy): domain Bacteria; kingdom Pseudomonadati; phylum Pseudomonadota; class Alphaproteobacteria; order Hyphomicrobiales; family Methylobacteriaceae; genus Methylobacterium; species Methylobacterium sp. UNC300MFChir4.1. The sequence goes on from NZ_FOCS01000010.1 coordinate 69,827, forward strand.
CCTCGGTCGCCGCCGCCCTGGCCGGCGCGGGCTACGGGCTGTTCCGCAAACACCTGCCCGCGTTCGTGGTCCGGCCGGTCAGCGCGACGCAATCGGCGCCGACCCGCGTGCTGGAAATGCTCCATAGCGGCTTGATCGGCGATTACGCCGCCTGGCTCGCCGTGGGCGTGGCGGCGATCGCGGCCGTGCTGGCCATCGCCTGAGCGCGCCGGTCGCCGCGCGCCTCAGCCGAGGGGCTCACGCGGGCTCGAGCCGGCACAGGCCATCGGCCAGCGGCTCGCTCGTGTATGCTTTCGGGAAACGCCTGGGGGAAATGGTGCCGCAAGAGGGATTCGAACCCCCGACCCCCTCATTACGAATGAGGTGCTCTACCAGCTGAGCTATTGCGGCCCTGGCCCCGACGGGACCGTCGGCGGCGCGCGGTGACCGGCGCCGGACGTGGCAGGCTCATAGCGGCCTGGCCTGCGTTAGGCAAGGCCACAGCAGGCGCTCGCGAGCGTCAGGCGGCTTGGTCCGACGCCAATTCATCCTGCAGGAACGCTGCCACCTCCGCCCGGTCCACGCCGGGGGCGATGAAGCTCTGGCCGATCCCCCGCGCGAGGATGAAGGTCAGCGCGCCGTCGCGGACCTTCTTGTCCTGGGTCATCGCGTCGAGGAGCGCCTCGGCGTCGCCGCACCCGCCCGGAACGGCCTGCAGACGGGTCGGCAGGCCGGCGAGCGCGAGATGGTTGGCGACCCGGCCCGCATCCTGGCCGGCGCAGAGCCCGAGGCGTGCCGAGAAGCGGAAGGCGAGCGCCATCCCGATCGCGACGCCCTCGCCGTGGACCAGGCGGGCGGAATCGTAGCCGGTCAGGCGCTCCAGGGCGTGGCCGAAGGTGTGGCCGAGATTGAGCAGCGCCCGCTCGCCGTCCTCCCGCTCATCGCGGGTGACCACCGCGGCCTTGGCCCGGCAGCAGGCGGCGACCGCCTGCTCGCGCTCCGGGCCGCCGGCGAAGATCCCGCGCCAGTTCGCCTCGCACCAGTCGAAGAAGCCCGGATCGGCGATCAGCCCGTACTTGGCGACCTCGGCGTAGCCGGCGCGCATCTCGCGCTCGGACAGGGTGTCGAGGGCGGCCGTGTCGGCCAGGACGAGGCGCGGCTGGTGGAAGGCGCCGATCAGGTTCTTGCCCAGCGGCGCGTTGATGCCGGTCTTGCCGCCGACCGAAGAATCGACCTGCGCGAGCAGGCTCGTCGGCACCTGCACGAAGCGCACGCCGCGCCGCAGGGTGGCGGCCGCGAAGCCCGCGAGGTCGCCGACCACGCCGCCGCCCAGTGCCACGACGAGGTCGCCGCGCTCGACCTTGAGGGCGAGCAGACCGTCGCAGACCTCCGCGTAGCCCGCGTAGGATTTGGAGGCCTCGCCCGGCGCCACCGTCACCACGCCCGCCTGGAGGCCGGCGCGCTCCAGGCTGGTTCGCAGCCGCGCGGCGTAGAGCGCGCCGACCGTCGCGTCCGTCACGATCGCTGCCCGGCGGGCCCCGAGCGCGGCGACCGCGGTGCCGGCGGTGTCGATCAGCCCGCGTCCGATCTGGATGTCGTAGGCGCGGTCGGCGTCGAGGGGCACGTGGACGGTCAGGAGGTCCGGACGGGGCTCGGTCATGGATCGGTTCGCTCGGGTCTCACTGGGCGGCCACGGGGATGGATCCTTCGCCGCTGAGATGGGCATCCAGCGCCTCCAGCACGTCCTGGACGACCCGGTCGTGCGAGACCTCCCGCGAGATGACCATCACGTCGGCTGCGGCGTAGACCGGGTGGCGCACGGCCATCAGGTCTCGCATCGTCGCCTCGGGATCCTCGGTCTGCAGCAGCGGGCGGTTGCCGCGCTTGCGCACGCGCCGCATCAGCACGTCCAGATCGGCCTTCAGCCAGACGGAGACCGCCGATTCCGCGATGCGCGCGCGGGTCGCCTCGCGCAGGTAGGCGCCGCCGCCCGTCGCCAGGACCAGCGGACCGGCCCGCAGCAGGCGCGAGATCACCCGCTCCTCGCCGTCGCGGAAGCTCGGCTCGCCGTAGATCGCGAAGATGTCGGGGATCGTCAGGCCGGCCGCGGCCTCGATCTCGATGTCGGCATCCTTGAAGATCAGGCCGAGGCGGCTCGCTAGACGGCGGCCGACGGTGCTCTTGCCCGCTCCCATGAGGCCCACGAGCACGATCGAGCGCAGGCCGAGCGCGCGGCGCAGACGCGCCTCGATCGGTTCCCCCGCCTCCTCCCCGCTCATGGCCTCCTGCATCGACTCCTGCATCGCATCCGTGCGGCGTCCCCGCCTCTCCACCGGCCCCCGCGCGCCTGTCGCCCGGGCAGCCTCACATCCTGCGGCAGGCTCTTAGCGCGATTCAAGCGGCCTGCGAAACGCATCCCTGTGTCGTCGTGGGCCTTGTCAGCGCCTCGTTCACGTGGTCGAACCCGGGCATCGGCGGCGGCTCGGAGAAGGCCTTCGCCCGCCCCCTCCCCGCCGCCAGCGCCCGTCTGCCCGAGGTTCGACCGACGTGCCGACCCTGTTCCGTTTCTTTGCCACCCTCGCGATCCTGGCGGGTCTGGTCTACGCGGCCATGTTCGCGCTCGCGCATTTCGTCCAGCCGACGCCGCGGGAGATGAGCGTGACCATCCCCGCCTCGAAGCTGCAGCCGGGCAACCGTTGAGCGGGCCGGAGGGCAGCGGCGACGCCGCCCGGGCGCCCCGCCCCGAGGTCGCCGAGTACCTCGACATGCTGGCCGCCGAGCGCGGTGCCGGACTGAACACCCTGAGCGCCTACCGCCGGGACCTGGACGATTACCTCGACTATCTCGCGCGCTCGGGCACGGCGCTCGGCGACGTGGAGGCCGGCACGCTGCGGGCCTTCCTGATCGACCTCGAGACCCGGGGCCTGAAGGCGTCCTCGGCGGCGCGGCGCCTGTCCTGCGTGCGCGGTTTCCACAAGTTCCTCTATGCCGAGGGCGGCGCCGAGAGCGATCCGAGCGTCGCGGTGTCCGGTCCGCGCCGCGGGCGCGCGCTCCCCAAGGTGCTGTCCATCGCGGAGGTCGACCGGCTGCTCGCCACGGCGCAGGCGGCCGCCGCCGCCGATCAGGCCCCCGGCCCGGCCCGGCGGGCACGCCGGATGGCGTGCCTGCTCGAGTTGCTCTACGCCACGGGCCTGCGCGTCTCGGAACTGGTCGCCCTGCCCCGCGCGGCGGGCGCGACGCGCGAGCGCTACCTCATCGTCAAGGGCAAGGGCGGCCGCGAGCGCCTCGTGCCCCTGACCGATGCGGCCCGCACCGCGATGGCGGCGCATCTTCCGGCCGTGCCGGAGGACAACCCGTGGCTGTTTCCCGCCGACAGCGACAGCGGCTATCTCACCCGGCAGGCCTTCGCCCGCGATCTCAAGGTGCTGGCCTCGGCAGCGGGGCTCCACCCGGATCGGGTGAGCCCCCACGTGCTCCGCCACGCCTTCGCGAGTCACCTCCTGCAGAACGGCGCCGACCTGCGCATCGTCCAGGAGCTGCTCGGCCACGCCGACATCTCGACGACGCAGATCTACACGCACGTCCTCGACGAGCGCCTGAAGGCGATGGTCCGCGATCTGCATCCGTTGATGGATGGCTGAGCGCTGCCGGGCGGATGGTGTGGCAACTCTCGGTCGGTCGCCCCAATTGTATACGTTTAGCGAACTGCCTAGAAGTAGCCCCTCGCCATACCGGTACGCGAGCCAGCCTTTACCAGAGAGAGTTTTCCTATGTCAGGCCCCACGGCCTCGCAGATCGGCATCGAGCCGGATCGAGCGGGGCACACGCGTGCCGACCAGCTTTCGCAGCGGGAGCGGCAGCGCCTCGACAATCAGCTGTGCTTCGCGGTCTACGCCGCCGCGCACGCGTTCGGCCGCGCCTACCGCAACCTCCTGGGGCGCCACGAACTCACCTATCCGCAATACCTCGTCCTGCTGGTCTTGTGGGAGCAGGACGGATTGTCGGTCAAGGAGATCGGGAACCGCCTGTTCCTAGACTCGGGGACGCTGACGCCGCTCCTGAAGCGCCTGGAAGCCTCCGGGCGGGTGCGCCGCGCCCGCGACCGGGTCGACGAGCGTCAGGTCAGCATCTTCCTCACCGCCGCCGGCGAGGCCCTGCGCGAGGAACTCGCCTGCCTGCCCGACGAGGCGGGGGGCATGACCGGTCTCGATATCCAGGGCCGCAAGGACCTGCTTCACGATCTCGTCACGCTCAGGCTGAGCCTGCAGGCCGGCCTCACGACCGACTAGGGCGCGGCCGGAGCGCCGGGAGCGGCCGGGCGGCCGCTCCCGGTTCGTGCCGATCTTCGCGTCTCAGGACTGCGTCTTGAGGTAGGCGATGACGTCGTTGATCTTCTTGTCGTCGGGGTAGCCCTGGAAGATCATCTTGGTGCCGGGCACCTTCGCCTTCGGGTTCTTCAGCCACTCGTGCAGGTTGGCCTCGTCCCAGGTGATGCCGGAGTTCTTCAGGGCGGCGGAGTAGTTGTAGCCCTCGTAGGTGCCCGCCTTGCGGCCGACGACGCCCTTCAGGTCAGGACCCACGCCGTTCTTCTGGAAGTTGTGGCACGCCTTGCAGGGGGCGAACGCCTTCTCGCCGGCCGCGGCGTCGCCGGCGTCCTGGGCCTGCGCGGCGAACGGCATCACGACGGCAAGGACGGCGCCGAAAACGAGTGAACGCATGGATTTCCTCCTGTTGGCCGCCGCTTGGGCAGCGATGCGGGCAGAGCTTGCCTGCCTGGAACAGCTCTAAATGAATGTGCCCGGCGCGCGCAACGGCCCAGTCTGGGATAGCCGTCATCCGGGGCCGGTTGGCGGCTGCTGCGGGCCGCCGCCCCACTCAACACCGCGTGAACGGATTGGCTCCGTGCGACGGCGCGCGGCGCCGTTCCCTCAGATTCCGTGATAGGTCCGATACCAGTCGACGAAGCGCCCGATCCCCGTCTTCAGTGGCGTGGCGGGCCGGAAGCCGGCGTCCCGCACGAGGTCGTCGATGTCGGCGTAGGTCGCCGGGACGTCCCCGGGCTGCATCGGCAGGAGGATCTTCTCCGCCTTGCGGCCCAGGGCGTCCTCGAGGAGCGCGATCATATCCAGGAGCGCCACCGGCTCGTTGTTGCCGATGTTGTAGATCCTGTAGGGGGCGGAGCTGGTCCCGGGATCCGGCGCCGCGCCGCTCCACGCGAGGTCCGGCGCGGCCGGCCGGTCGGCCAGGGCCCGGATCCCCGCGACGATGTCGTCGATGTAGGTGAAGTCCCGGAGCATCCGCCCTTCGTTGAACACGCGGATCGGTTCGCCCGCCAGGATCGCGCGGGTGAACAGGTACAGCGCCATGTCGGGCCGGCCCCAGGGGCCGTAGACGGTGAAGAAGCGCAGGCCCGTCGTCGGCAGGCCGTAGAGATGGCTGTAGCTGTGCGCCATCAGCTCGTTCGCCTTCTTGGTCGCGGCGTAGAGGCTGAGCGGATGGTCGACGTTCTGGTGCACCGAGAACGGCATCGCGGTGACGCCGCCGTAGACGGAGCTGGAGGACGCGTAGAGGAGGTGTCCCACGCCGCCGTGGCGGCAGGCCTCGAGGACGTTCAGGAAGCCGACGAGGTTGCTCGCCGCGTAGGCGTGCGGATCGGTGAGCGAGTAGCGCACGCCGGCCTGGGCCGCGAGGTGGATCACCGTGCGGAACGCGTGGCGGCGGAACAGCGCGTCGAGGCCGCCGCGGTCGGCGAGGTCGAGGCGCGCGAAGCTGTAGCCCGGGAAATCCGGGAGGCGTTGCAGCCGGGCTTCCTTGAGGCGCACGTCGTAATAGGCGTTGACGCTGTCCAGCCCGACGACCTGCCGGCCCTCTTCGAGGAGGCGCAGGGCGAGCTGGTTCCCGATGAAGCCGGCCACGCCGGTGATCAGAACAGGTGGCAGGGACATGCGCGCGGACCGACGGGCTGACTGGCCGCCCGGGGTCGAGCTGTAGCATGGGGTATGGGCGCGACAAATCGGTGTCCGACATGAGCCTGCCGACGCTCCGAGCGGCCTGTCGCGCGGGCGCGTGACGCGCTAGGCTCGCGGCTGCCGTGCAGCCCGATCCGAGACCGCTCCCCGACAGCCTGACGCGCCTGCTGACCGTGCCCGAGCAGCGCCAGGTCCGGGCGCGTCCCGAGCCTTCGCGGAGGGAGCGGGCTTCGGAGCCGCGCTCCGCACACGCGGCGCTGGAAGCGGCGATCCTCCGCGGCTTCGTGTTCGGTCTCTCGGGGCTCGTCTGGCTCGTCGTGCTGGCGCTGTCGGTCCGGCATATCGCGCACTGATCGCGCCCCGAGCCCCCCGCAGCCCCGGCGTGACGCTGTGGATATCGGTGGTGCGCCTGTTCGCCCGCGTCCTCAATCAGTACGCGAACAGCCAAGTTCGCTATTGAGGCGGCCAGACCGGGGGCGGCTCGACGGCGAGGATGGGACGATGTCTCTGACAGGGCGTTTCTGGTTCCGGAAGACCTGGACGGGGCGGCTGGTGCTCCTGGTCGAGGAGGAGCGCCCCCGCTGGTTCGGCCGCGGCTCCGGCAAGCCGCGCTGGCGCAACGCCAAGCTCCTCGATTTCGCCGAGCCCGAGCTGCGGCCGCTCATGGCGATGGAGAAGCAGCACCGCGCGGGCGGTTCCAGCGGCCAGGTGCGGGCGCTGCGCCCGGTCCCGGCCGCGCCGGCCGCGCCGGCCGCGCGCGCCGCGCACGGCTGAGGGCCGAGGCAGGGGCGCGCGCCGCATCTGGTCCGACGCGCGGCTATCACCACCTGTCGTGGGTCGCTCCGCCCGGGGCGGCACTCCTGCAATCGGTGAAGACCATGCCGCGCTACTTCTTCCACACGCAGATCGGCGAGGACGTCATCTCCGACCCGACCGGGATCGAGCTGCGGGATCCGGACGCGGCCTGGGAGGCGGCGCGGGAGACGATCCGCGCCGCCCTGCGCCAGCCGCAGGATCAGGCCCGGCTGATGACGGCGTGCCTCGTGGTCACGGACGACGACGGCGAGGTCGTGCTGGAATTCCCGTTCAGCGAGGCCGTGGCGCTGCCCGCCGACGCGGACCCGACGCGTCACTGAGATCGGCGACGCGCGCGCTCCGCGCCCTACATCGCGCCGCAGCCCACCGGAACGGAGCTGCGCCCGTATGGATACGCCACCGAACGACCTCGATGCCCGCGCCCTCGGCCGGGCCGCGCCCGCCAAAGGGCTCGCCCGGGAAGCCTGCCCCTACGCGGAGGGGACGGAAGCGCGCGCGCTCTGGCTGGCCGGTTACGACGCGGCCCTGGCGGAGGGCGAGACGCCCGTGACCGGCGGTCTCGCCAAGCACCCGGTCGACGGGTCGGCCCGCTGATGGACGCCCGGACCGCACCGCATCCCGGCGCGCATCATTCGACTCTCGACCGCAAGTCGGTCGGGGCCGTCGTCCTGGGCAACGCCCTCGAATTCTACGACTTCACCGTCTACGCCTTCTTCGCCAAGCCGATCGGCGAGGCCTTCTTCCCGGCGAACGACCCGACCCACAGCCTGCTGGCATCGCTCGCCCTGTTCGGCATCGGCTACGTCATGCGGCCCATCGGCGGTGTGCTGATCGGCGCCTTCGCGGACCGGGCCGGCCGCAAGCCCGCGATGCTGATCACCATCGCGCTGATGGCCGTCGGCATGCTCATGCTGGCCGCCTGCCCCTCCTACGCGACGATCGGCGGCTGGGCGCAGGTCATCGTCATCGCCGGACGCCTCGTGCAGGGCCTCGCCCTCGGCGGCGAGGTCGGTCCCTCGACCGCCTTCCTGCTGGAGGCCGCGCCCCCGGACCGGCGCGGCTTCGTGACGAGCTGGCAGATCGCCAGCCAGGGCTGCGCGGCCCTGTTCGCCGGGATCATCGCGACCGCCCTGGCGCTCGCGGTCGGCGACCAAGCGATGGCGCAGTGGGGCTGGCGGCTGATGTTCGCCCTCGGCCTGTGCGTCGTACCGGTCGGCCTCGTCATCCGCAGCCACCTGCCCGAGACCGCCGGCGCCGAGGAGGATCCGCACGCGGCGGCCTCGACGATGGCGGTGGTCGGCCGGCTCCTGCGCGAGCACGGCCGCCTGCTGGGCCTGACCTTCCTGGTCATCGCGGCCTCGACCGTGTCGAACGCGGTCGGCACCAACATGCCGGTCTTCGCGGGCGCGACCCTCGGCCTGAGCGAGACCGCCGCGACGGCGGTGCCGATCGCCCTCGGGCTCGCCTCGGTGATCTTCCCGCTGCTCGGCGGCTGGCTGGCCGACCGGTACGGGCGGCGACCGGTGATGATCTGGCCGCGGGCGCTGATCCTCATCCTGGCGGTCCCGGCCTTCGCCTGGGTGGTGCGGGCGCCGAGCGCTGCCAGCGTCTACGCGGTCACCTTCCTGCTCTCGGCGCTGTCGTCCATCAACGCGGCGGCCGTGATCGTCGGCATTCCCGAGGCCCTGCCGCGGGCGGTGCGCAGCGCCGGGTTGTCGATCGTCTACGCGGTCTCCGTCTCGGTGTTCGGCGGCAGCACGAACTACGTGGTGAACTGGCTGATCGCCGCGACCGGCGACCGGCTCGCGCCGGCCTACTACCTCGCCGCGTTCAGCCTCGTCGGGACGATCGCCGCGTTCCTGCTGCCCGAGACCCGCGGGAGGGACCTCGACGCCGACGCGGAGGCCTGAGTCGGTCGCGCCTGGGCATTTCGCATTATGTATGCACGTGCTGCATCGGGGCGCGTCATCCATGCGCCCATCGCGGGGCCGACGCCGAGCGCATGTGCGCCCGCGCACGGATCTCGCCGCGAAGAGGCCGGTTGCCCGAGCCAACGCTAGGTGTGCAGGCGCGGCGGGCCTAGATCGGCCCGATGCCCAAGTCCTTCGAGACGCGCCGCCCGCTGGTCCTCGCCGCGGTGATGGCGTCGATGTTCATGATCGCCATCGAGGCGACGATCGTCTCGACGGCGATGCCGCAGATCGCCGGTCATCTCGGCGACCTTCACCTCTACGCCTGGGTATTCGCGTCCTTCCTACTGACGCAGACGGCCACCACGGTGGTGTTCGGCAAGCTCTCGGACCTCTACGGACGCCGGCCAGTCCTGCTGTTCGGCATCGCGGTGTTCCTGGCGGGCTCCCTCCTGTGCGGGCTCGCGTGGTCGATGCCCTCGCTGATCCTGTTCCGCCTCATCCAGGGCGTCGGCGCAGGGGCGATCCAGCCGGTGAGCCTGACCGTCATCGGCGACCTTTACGCGGTGCGGGAACGCGGCAAGGTCCAGGGCTACCTCGCGAGTGTCTGGGGGATCTCGTCGGTCGCCGGCCCGCTGGTCGGCGGCCTGATCATCGGCCACCTGAGCTGGCCCTGGATCTTCTGGATCAACCTGCCGATCGGCGTGATCGCGGCCGGCCTGTTCCTGTGCTTCCTCCACGAGGGCGTCGAGCGCCGCCCGCGCCAGATCGACGCGATCGGTGCGGCCCTGTTCACCGCCGCCATCGCTGCGCTGATGATCGCACTGACCGAGGCGGGCGAGTCGGCCGAAGCGGCCCTGTGGCCGGCGCTGGCCTTCGTGGTGGCCGCGACACTGTTCGTCGTCCAGGAGCGGCGCGCGCCGGACCCGATGCTCGACATCCGCCTATGGTTGCAGCGCCCCATCGCGACCGCCAACACCGCGACGCTGCTCTCCGGCATGACGGTGATCGGTCTCACGGCGTTCCTGCCGATGTACGTGCAGGGCGTCATGCGGCAGTCGCCCCTGATCGCCGGCCTGACCCTGACCCTGATGGTGCTCGGCTGGCCGATCGGCGCCACGACGGCGGCGCGCAGCTTCGTGCGGTTCGGCCTGCGCCCGATCCTGCTGGTCGGCGCGACGCTTCTGCCCCTCGGCGCGGTCGCCTTCGTGGCCCTCGGGCCCGACACCTCCCCGGCGGTGGCGGCCTGCGGCTCGGTCGTGATGGGCCTCGGCATGGGCTTCCTGTCCACGGCCGCCATCGTGATCATCCAGGACAGCGTCGCCTGGGCGCAGCGCGGGGCGGCGACGGCCTCCAACATCTTCTCGCGCAACCTCGGCTCGACGCTCGGCGCGACCGTCCTCGGCGCGGTGCTGAATTACCGGCTCGCGAACCCGTCGAGCGGCCCGGCGGTGAACTCCGATCAGCTGCGGCGCCTGCTCGACGATCCGGCAAGCCTCGGGGCCGGCGGCGAGGCGATCCGGGCCGGCCTGGAGCACGCCCTGCACGGCACGTTCTGGACGGTGTTCGCCGTGGCGGGGCTGACCCTGCTCCTGTCGCTGCTGGTCCCGCCGGTGGCGATCTCCGACCGGCCGCGCGAGCTCGCCGTCGAGTGAAGGGAGCGGCATTCGCCGAGGGAGAGGCGCCGCAGGCGCGGCGCCGGCCGAGCGATCCCGTCTCCACAGCGGGCCTTTGACTGTCCCGCCGGAGGCCCCTAGCGTCGGCTCATGCCCCTCGTGCCGCCCCCGCGCCCCGCAGCCCAGCAAGCGGCGGACATCCCTCCGACCAGCGTGCTCAACGCCAACCAGCCGGAATGGTCGGTCGGCGAGCTCGCGGGCGCCCTGAAGCGCACCCTCGAGGACGCCTTCGGGCACGTCCGGCTGCGCGGGGAGATCTCCGGGTATCGCGGCCAGCACGGCTCGGGCCACGCCTACTTCTCCCTGAAGGACGGGCAGGCGCGGATCGACGCGGTGGTCTGGAAGGGCGTGTTCGGACGCCTGCGCCAGCGGCCGCAGGAGGGGTTGGAGGTCGTCGCCACCGGCCGCATCACGACCTTCGCGGGCAAGTCCTCGTACCAGATCGTCATCGAGAGCCTGGAGCCCGCGGGGCTCGGCGCCTGGATGGCGCTCTTGGAGGAGCGCAAGAAGCAGCTCGCGGCCGAGGGCCTCTTCGCGCCGGACCACAAGCGGCCTATCCCCTACCTGCCGCGGGTCGTCGGCGTCGTCACCTCGCCGACCGGCGCGGTGATCCGCGACATCCTCCACCGGCTAGAGGACCGCTTTCCCCGTCCGGTCCTCGTCTGGCCGGTGCGGGTCCAGGGCGACGGCGCGGCCGAGGAGGTCGCGGCCGCGATCCGCGGCTTCAACGCCCTCGCGGCCGGGGGGCCGATCCCGCGCCCGGACGTGCTCATCGTGGCCCGCGGCGGCGGCTCGATCGAGGATCTCTGGGCCTTCAACGAGGAATGCGTCGTCCGCGCCGCCTTCGCGAGCGCGATCCCGCTGATCTCGGCGGTGGGGCACGAGACCGACACCACGCTGATCGACTACGTCTCGGACCGCCGCGCGCCGACCCCGACGGGCGCCGCCGAGATGGCGGTGCCGGTCCGCGCCGACCTGATCGCCACGGTGGCGGACCTGTCGGCCCGCGGCCGGGGGGCGGTCGGGCGCCGGGTCGACCGCGACCGGTCGGACCTGCGCGCCCTCGGACGCGCCCTTCCGAGCGCCGACGCCCTGCTGGCGGCCAAGCGCCAGCGGCTCGACCTCGCCGAGGCGCGCCTCGCCCCGGCGCTGGCGGCGGGCGCGAGCCGCCACCGCGCGCGGCTCCAGCTGCTCCTCGACCGGATGGCCCGCCGCTCGCCCGACGTGGCCCTCGCCAACGCCCGCGCCCGGCTGGCGCGGATCGACCACCGGCCGCTCCACGCCCTGCGCAACGACGTCCAGCGCAAGGGCGAGGCCCTGGTCCAGCTCGGGCGCCGCCTCGTCGTCGCGCGCGAGGCCAGCCTGGAACGGGCCCGGGCGCTGCAGGCGCGCCGCACCGACCGGCTCCTCGCCCTGTCGGAGCGCCTCACCCAGGCGGGCGCGCGCGGCATCGAGCGTCGTCGCGACCGGCTCGACGGTCTGGCGGGCCTGCTCGGCTCGCTCAGCTACCGCGCGGTGCTCGACCGGGGCTACGTGCTGGTGCGCGACGCCGCGGGGCTGCCCGTCCGCCGCGCCGCGGAGGCGGCGGCCGCCCAGCGCCTCAGCCTGCAATTCGCCGACGGGACCGTGACGGCCGTGCCCGACGGGACGGCCGATCCGTCCCTGTCGGCCGCTCCATCCCCGGCCGCGAAGCCCGCTCGGCGCGGCGGCGCGGCCGCGCCGGCGACGGCCGGCAAGCGGACCGGCGCGAGCTCCGCCCCGACGCGGCAGGGCTCGCTGTTCGACGCCTGAAACGGTCGCCGCGGCCGGATGTAAGGGCCGGCCCGCGACCCCCCGCGTCTCAACCGGGCTCCGGTCCGACCCGGTAGTGATAGCGGTACAGTTCGCGCTCGAATCCGAGGGCGCTGTAGAGCGCCCGCGCCGGCGTGTTCGCGGCCACGACCTGCAGGCAGGCGGCCCGGGCGCCCTCCCCGCGGCCCCAGCGCAGCAGCGCGCCGACCGCGCGCCGGGCATGGCCGCGGCCGCGCAGGAGTTCGGGCGTCGCCACCGCCTCGATGACCATCAGCTCCCGGTCGAGCACCCCGAAGGCGATGGCGCCGATGCACCCCTCGGCCGCGGCCGCCGCGAAGGCCCGCGGCAGGGCCAGGGCCGCGACGGTGTCGCGGAACACCCGCGCGGCCGCTTCATCCGCGCGGTTCACCGCGTCGCGCAGGGCCAGCCAGTCCGGCCCGGGCGCCGCGGCGACCGCCACGGCCGGATCGGGCGCAATCGGCAGGTCGTCGAGACCGCGGATCAGCGTGCAGGTCTCGTCGACCACATCGTAATCGCTGCCGGCGAGGAGCGGCTCCATCTGCGGGGCGATGGCCGGCACGCGGAAGATCGGGCGCTGCCCCAGGCGGCCGTAGATCGCGCGCGCCGCCGCGATGGCCGGTCCGGGCGCGCCGCTCCCGCGCATGGGGTTCACGGAATTCTGCCGCTTCGAGCGGCCGCCGGCGGCGCGCAGCAGGTAGCCGTTGACCAGGAGCTCGCGCGGGCTCGGCCAAGCGTTGAGGCAGGCCTCCTCCACGCGCCAGGCCTGTTCGAGATCCGCCATCGCCGCCTCCTCCGATGCTCCTGATCGCACGCGGCCACGACTCGGCCAATGAGTCCGAGACAAGACTTCGGCCATGCGGCGTCGCGTACGCTTGAAGCATTCCGGCGCCGCGCGATGTCTCGCCGATGTCCGAGCCCGAAGTCCTGTTCTGCCTGCACTTTCTGGGCGGAAGTGCCCGAAGCTGGGAGCGTCTCGCGCGCGCCCTCGACGGGACGCCGTTGACTTGCGTGCCCGTAGACTTGCCGGGCTTCGGCGATGCCGCCGGCACGCCGGGCTACTCCGTCGCCGCCATGGCCGATCACGTGGCCGAGGCCATCCGCGCGCGGGCTCCGGCGCGCTACGCGATTGCCGGCCACAGCATGGGGGCCAAGGTGGCGCTGGCGCTCGCGCGCCGGGCCGAGGATGGCGAGGCGGGGCTGGCGGGGCTCACCGACCTCGTCCTGGTCTCCGGTTCGCCGCCGAGCCCGGAGCCGATCCCGGAGGACCGGCGCGCCGACATGCTCGCTTGGATCGACGCGGATCCCGAGACCCGGCGCCGCGAGGCCGAGGCCTTCGTGCGCGCCAACGTGGGCGACGGCCTGGATCCCGAGAGCGAGGCGCGGGCGGTGGCCGACGTCCTGCGGGCCGAGCCGGCCGCCTGGAAAGCCTGGCTCGAGGAGGGCGCCAACGAGGATTGCTGCCGCCGGGTCGGCGTCCTGCGCACCCCGGCGCTGATCCTCGCGGGGTCCGAGGATGCCGATCTCGGGCCTGACGCGCAGCGGGCCCTCACGGCGCCCCACCTCGCGCACCATCGTCTCGTCACCGTGGACGGCGTCGGCCACCTCCTGCCGCTGGAGCGGCCCGCGGCCCTGGCCGACCACCTGCGCGCCCATCTCGGTGACCGGCCCCGGCCGCCCATCGAGGCCGGCCCGGCGGTGCCGCCGGACTACGCGGCGCTGATCGCCTCCGAGCGCGTGAACAGCCGCCTCCGTGAGGCGCTCGCGGAACGCGCCGCGCCGGGCGATCCCGCCTATCGGCCGGCGGCCCTCGACCCGGTGGAACTCGCGATCCTGCGGGCCGCCCTCGCCCGCGTCGTGCCGGTGCCGCACCTCGATCTGGCCGGCCGCCTCGACCGGCGGCTTTCCTCCGGCGACGGGGACGGCTGGCGCTTCTCGACCCTGCCGCCGGACGCGGAGGCCTACCGCGCCGCCCTTCGGACGCTCGACGCCGCCGCCCGCATAGCCCGCAACCGCCCGTTCGTGACCCTCGACGCGGCCGAGCAGGACGGGCTGCTCACCCTGTGCGCGCGCGCCGCGCTGAAGGTTCCGGAGAGCCTCGGCGGCCGCCTCGACGCCGACCGGATGCGGTTCTGGTTCGAGGATCTCCGCGCCGACGCGGTCCGCCTCTGGCTCGGCCACCCGGCGGCCCTGGCGCGGATCGGCTTCTCGGGCATCGGTGCCGGCGGCGACCGGCCGGGCGAGATCGCGGACGGCCTGCCGGGCTTCCACGCCGTCGGACTCGACGCGCCGGAACCCTGGGAGCCGCGGGCGCTGCGGACGGAGGCGGGACGATGAACCTCGCGGGGATGCGGACCTACCGCGCGGACGAGGCCGTCGACGCGGTCGTGGTGGGGACCGGTGCCGGCGGCGCGCCGCTCCTCGCGCGCCTCGCCGCGGCGGGGCTGAAGGTCGTGGCCCTGGAGGCCGGACCGAACTTCACCCCGGAGCGCTTCGCCTTCGACGAGACGCTGGCCGACGAGATCTACTGGACCGAGGAGCGGCTGAGCGGCGGCTCGACCCCGGAGGCCTTCGGGGCGAACAACAGCGGCACCGGCGTCGGCGGCTCGACACTGCACTGGGGCGCCTTCGTGCCGAGGGCCGACGCCCGCGACCTCCGACTGCACACGGAGAGCGGCGAAGGGGTCGACTGGCCGCTGACCTACGAGGACCTGCTCCCGTTCTATGAGCAGGTCGAGCGGTTCCTCGGCGTCTCGGGCGCGCAGAGCTACCCGTGGGACGCCGGCCGCCGCTATCCCCTGCCCCCGGTCCCGCGCAACGGGCCGGCGCAGATCATGGCGCGGGCCTGCGAGGCCCGCGGCATCCGGTGGGCGGACGCGCCCGCCGCCGTGGTCTCGCGGGACTTCCAGTCCGAGGACGGGCCCCGCCGCAACGCCTGCATCAATTGCGGCTACTGCCACCAGGGCTGCCGCACGGGCGCCAAGGCCAGCATGGACGTGACCTACCTGCCCTACGCGGTCGCCCACGGCGCCGAGATCCGGGCCGAGGCCTTCGTCCATGGCCTGGAGCGGGGCGCCGACGGCCGGATTACCGGCGTGGTCTACCGGCAGGACGGCGCGGAGCGGCGGCAGCGCTGCGGCGCCGTCTTCCTCTGCGCCGGGGCGGTCGAGACGCCGCGCCTGCTGCTCCATCTCGGCCTGGCCAATTCCAGCGGCCAGATCGGGCGCAACTACATGGGCCACGTGGCGACCCAGGTCTGGGGCACCTTCGACCACGAGGTGCGCATGAACCGGGGCTATCCGTCCTCGCTGATCACCGAGGACTTCATCCGCGCCGGTGCCGACTTCGCCGGCGGCTACCTGATCCAGAGCCTCGGCGTGGTGCCGTTGACCTTCGGCAACTCGGCGGCGCGGGGGCGCGGCCTGTGGGGGCAGCCGCTGCTCGACTACCTCGACCGCTACAACCACTTCGCCGGCATCGGCATCAACGGCGAGACGCTGCCCTGCGACGCCAACGTGCTGACCCTTGCCGACGAGACCGACGCGCACGGGATGCGCAAGGCCCATATCAGCTTCGGCTACAGCACCAACGAGAACCGCCTCAACGCGCACGCCACCAAGGTCATGCGCGATCTCTGGGAGGAGGCGGGGGCCGACGACGTCTGGGTGCTGGAGCGCGTCGCCCACACGCTCGGGACCTGCCGGATGGGCCGCGACGGGACGAGCGCCGTCGTCGACCCGCACGGCCGCAGCTTCGACATCGACAACCTGTGGATCTGCGACGGCTCGACCTTCCCGAGCTCGCTCGCGGCGAACCCGGCCCTGACCATCATGGCGCTCAGCCTGCGCAGCGCGGAGGCGTTCCTGACCGGCGGCTCCTGAGCCGGCTCAGCCCGCGGCGGCGCGCAGGTCCGCGAGCCCGCGCCGCTGGCGACCCGCCCCGTCGAAGTTCGACGGGTCCAGCCACGCCGCGAAGCCGGCGCGGGCTCGCGGCCACTCGGTATCGGTGATGGAGAACCACGCCGTGTCGCGGGAGCGGCCCTTCACCACCACGGCGTTGCGGAAGATGCCCTCGAAGGTGAAGCCGAGCCGCAGCGCCGCCGCCCGGGACGGGGCGTTGAGGCTGTCGCATTTCCACTCGTAGCGCCGGTAGCCGAGCTCGTCGAAGGCCCGGGCCATCATCAGCGCCATGGCCTCCGTGGCGGCGGGCGCCCGCTGCAGCCGGGGGCCGAAGTGGAGGTGGCCGACCTCGATCACGCCGTTGGCGGGATCGATCCGGAGATACGAGGCGATCCCGAGGGCGTCGCCGCTCTCGGGATCCAGGATCGCGTGGAACAGCGGGTCCTCGCTCGTCTGCTGCCGCGCGAGGCGCGCCCGGTAGGCCTCCGCGCTCTCCGGCATCTCGTCGCCGAGATAGGTCCAGCCGCGCGTGTCGGGGGCGGCCCTGTAGGTGGCGTAGAGTGCGTCCGCGTGCGCCGCGGCGTCGAGCGGTACGAGCCGGCAGAAGCGGCCCTCCAGGGGCGTGCGCGGCGGCCGCGGGCGCGGGCTCCAGTCCGGCAGCGCCGGGCCGACGGGCTGGCCGAAGCCGTTGAGGCGCGCGCTCACAGCCCGCTCCGCTCGGCGACCAGGCCGGCGAGACCCGCCTCGCCCTCGGCGCGCAGCCCCGCGATGACCCCGTGCCGGTCGGCCTCCGGCCTGTTCTGGCTCATCTTCCACTTCCCCTCGATCCGCATGATCGGAATCTCGATGCCGATGATGCCCCGAACCTGCGCGGCGACGAACGGCGCCGGCGCGTCCGCGACCGCCCACGGCTCGGCCCGGGACGCCTCGCGCAGGGCGGTGAGGTCGGCGATCTGGCGCCCGAGCCAGTCCGTATCCTCGATCATCCGCGGCCGGCCCCAGGCATGGACGGTGGCGTAGTTCCAGGTCGGGACCACCCGGCCGTGCTCGCGCTTGCTCGCGTACCAGCTCGGCGTGACGTAGCCCTGCGGCCCCTGGAACACGATCAGGCACTCCTCTGCCGCGGAGAGATCCTGACCCTGCGGGTTGGCGCGGGCGAGATGCGCCCGCAGCACCCCGTGGGGACCGTCGTCGTCCAGGAGGAACGGGATCGGATTGGCGGTCAGGCCACCCGCGCCGGCGGTCACCAGCAGGCCGAGGGGGTTGGCGCGGATCAGCGCGTGCTGCGCGGCGCGTGAATCGTCCCGGAAATGGGGCGGCTGGTACATGGGCCTGTCCTGCGGCGATCTTGCGGATCCGGGCTTGACCGTTCGGCGGTCCAGGCGAAAGGTCCAATTCTCGCACCGCGACTGGACCAGTTTGCCGCATGGCCCGGGCTCCCCTGCCCCTGACGCTCACCCTCGACACCGCGGCCGCGGCGCCGCTGCACGCGCAGCTCCGGGAGGGCCTGCGCGCGGCGATCCTCGAGCGCCGGCTGCCGCGCGGGGCCCGGCTCCCGGCCTCGCGGGTCCTGGCCGCCGACCTCGGCTGCGCGCGCGGGACCGTCGTCCTGGCGCTGGAGCAGCTGACCGCGGAGGGCTACCTGACGGCGCGGCCGGGCTCCGCGACGCGCGTCGCCGCGACCCTGCCGGACGACGCGCTGCCCGCGCCCGGCCCCCTCCGCCGCCCGGGTGACGAGCCGGCCCCGACCCTGTCCCGTCGGGGCACCCGCCTCGTGTCCGCTTCGAGTCGGCGCTACATGGCGGGTCCGGGCGTGCCCGACGCCTTCGCGCTGGGCCGGCCGGCGCAGGACGCTTTCCCCTTCGAGGTCTGGGGTCGCCTGCTCCAGGCCGAGTGGCGCCACGGCCCGACCGAGCGGCCGGACCCGCGCGGCTCGCCGGCCCTGCGCGGCGCCATCGCCGCCTACCTGGCGCAGGCGCGCGGCGTCGCCTGCGAGGCCGACGACGTCATCGTCACCGCGGGTATCCGACAGAGCCTGCGCCTGCTCGCCGAGCTGCTCCTCGATCCCGGCGAGACCGCCCTGGTGGAGGAGCCCGGCTTCCCGGGCATCGCGCAGGCCCTCGCCGGCGCCGGCCTGAACCCCATCCCCGTCCCGGTCGGACCCGGGGGCCTGTCGGTGGCCCTGGCCGCCGCGGGGGCGCCCGGCGCGCGGCTCGCGGTGGTGACGCCGGCCCACCATTACCCCCTCGGGCACGCCATGAGCCTGGAGAACCGCCTCGACCTGCTGGCCTGGGCCGAGGCGGTCTCGGGCTGGATCGTGGAGGACGATTACGACGGCGCCTACCGCTACGCCGGACGCCCGCTCGCGCCGTTGCGCGCCCTCGATCGCGGCGGCCGGGTGATCTACGTCGGCAGCTTCTCGAAGCTGCTGCTGCCCGCCCTCGGCCTGAGCTACCTCGTGCTGCCCCGCGGCCTCGTCGCGCCGGTCAATCAGGCGCTGGCCGAGACGGGCCCCGCCCCGTCCGGGATCGGCCAGTGGGCGCTGGCGCGCTTCATCGAGGACGGCCACCTCGCCGGCCATCTGCGCCGGACCCGCCGCCTCTACGCCCTGCGCCAGGAGGCGCTGATCGAGGCCGCGCGCCGCCACGCCGGGGACGTCGCGGCGATCGCCGCGATGGAGGGTGGGATGCACGTTATCGCCCGGCCGGGGCCGGCTTGGCGCCCGGCCCTCACCGACGTGGCCGCCGCGGCGGCGCTCGGCCGCGCGGGGATCTCGGCGGTCGCGCTCTCGGCCTACCACGCCGGCCCGGCGGAGCCGGGCCTGCTCCTCGGCTACGCCGCCGTGCCCGAGCGGGCGATCGAGCCGGCGGTGCGGCGCATGGCGGAAGTCCTGCGGGCGGCGGTCAGTGGAGGATCGCGCCCGTCTCCATGAACCGGTTCAGCCGCTCGATCAGCGGCGCGACCATCACCCGCTCGTACTGCGGCAGCAATCCACGCCGCGCGTGGGCCACGTTGGCCTCGGCCTGCTCGCGGGCGAGGCGGTGCCAGCGCGCCCGGTCGTCCCGGCACGCGGCCCAGGCGCGCTCGATCGACCGGAACACGAGCGGCAGCCGCTCGGCCGGGTCGGACACGAGGTCGTAGTGGTGGTCAATCAGGCCGCCGAAGGTCTCGAAGCCCAGCTCGGACAGCCGCGCGACGGCGCGCGGCGCGCCCACCGTCACGAAGGGCAGGCCCGTCGCCGCTGCCTTGATCGCCTTCTCGGTGATCCGCTCGACGCCCGGCTCGAAGAAGTCGGTCTCCGAGATGACGGTCAGGTCGCACGCCGCGTAGGCCTGGGTGTCGAGGGTCATGACCATGTCGGTGCCCTGATCGGCATCGATCCGCCGCGCCCGGCGCGGGATCCAGCTGCCGACATCGGCGAGCAGCGGCCCGAAGGCCGCCTCGATCTCCGGCGGCGCGTGGAAGACGTTGATGCCGCCCGCCTTCGGGTTGTCCTCGCCGATGCCGTGGAAGGAGATCAGCCCGTCGCGGTCCAGCCCGCTGAGCTGGAACCAGCGGTAGAGCAGCACCCGGTGCCAGCGCAGGGCCGCGTTCTGGCAGAGGAACCGGGCCGGGCCGGCGGCGCGGGCGAAGGGCGCGTAGCCGGTGCGGTCGAGGGGGTGCTGTGGGAAGAGCCGCGGACCCTCGGCGTCGTCCAGCCAGAGGGCGACCTGGAGCGGGAAGAACTCGAAGGTCCAGAACCGCAGGCCCTCGCCGTAGAGGCGCTCGTAGTCGAGCCGCAGCAGCCGGTTCTGCGTGACCAGGATCACCCGCTCGCGCGGGATCCCGCGGTCTTCGAGGTTCCGGTGCAGCGCTTCGAAGGTCGGCGCGTGCAGGCCCGGCCCCTCGTTCGAGAGGTCGAGGAGCAGCGCGGCGCGCCCGGCGCGGAGGTTCTCGGCGTCCCCCGGTTCGAGGAGGTCGAGGCGCCCGTTCGCCTCCGGGAAGCCCAGGCGCACGAAATCGAGGACCGGCAGGCAGAGGACGTGGTTCGCCGGGCCGGGTTGGGCGGTGACGGTGACCCGCTTGCCCAGCCAGCCGAGGGCCGCCGGCAGGAAGTGCCCGGCCTCGCCCCGCGGGACGAGCAGGATCTCGGACGGGACTGGCCCGGATAGGACTGGCCCGGATAGGACTTGGCTCATCGTGACGCCCGCGCGGCCGGTTCGGACGCGGTCCGCCGCCGCGGGACCGCGCCGAGCCGGATAAAGCCTCGGCGCGGGTGCGTCGAGGTCAGGCCGGGACCGGCTCGGCGGCGCGCACCGGGGTCGGGCCGGCCCGGTAGGCCGCCGAGGCCTCCTCGGTCCGCCAGCAGGCGACGCGGTGGCCGGGGGCGATCTCGACGACCGGCGGCATCTCCCGGCGGCAGCTTTCCTCGGCCAGGAAGCAGCGCGGCGCGAACGGGCAGCCCGGCGGGCGGTTGGCGAGGTCGGGCGGGCTGCCCGGAATGGTCTGGAGCCGGGAGCCCTTGGCGAGCGCCCCCTCCGCGCGGCTGCGCAGCAGGCCGATCGTGTAGGGGTGGTGCGGGTTCAGGACCACCTGATGCGCCGTGCCGGTCTCGACGATCTTGCCCGCGTACATCACGGCGATCCGGTCGGCGACCTCGACCGCCGCGCCGAGATCGTGGGTGACGATCACGATCGACAGGCCGAGGTCGCGCTGCAGCTCGCGGAGCAGCAGCAGGACCTGGATCTGCACCGTGGCGTCGAGCGCCGTGGTCGGCTCGTCGGCGAGCAGGACTTGCGGCCGGCAGGCCAGCGCCAGCGCGATCATGGCCCGCTGGCGCATGCCCCCCGACATCTCGTGCGGGTAGTTGTCGAGCCGCCGCTCCGGGCTCGGGATCCGCACCCGCTCGAACAGGGCGAGCGCCCGCTTCCGCGCCGCGTCCTTGGAGATCGTCTCGTGGCGCAGGATCGCCTCGGTGATCTGCCGGCCGACCGTGTAGACCGGGTCGAAGGCGAGCAGCGGCTCCTGGAAGATCATCGAGACGTCGCCGCCGCGGAAATCGGCGAGCTGGCGCCGGGTCAGCGCCTGCACGTCCTTGCCGGCGGCCCGGATGCCGCCCTCGATCCGGCTGCGCCCCTCCGGGAACAGCCGCAGGATCGCCCGCAGGGTCACGCTCTTGCCGGAGCCGGATTCGCCGATGAGCGCCAGCGCCTGCCCGCGCTCCAGGCTCAGGTCGACGCCGTCGACGACCTGCACCTTGCCGAAGGCGACGCGCAGGTTCTCCAGGGCGACCGCGGGTTCTGAACCGGACATCGGGGTGCTCATGCTGCCAGCGCGCCCGCAAGCGCCGCGGAGTGGCCGGAACCCGGCTGGCGGGCGAGGCAGGCGACGCGGTGCAGCGGCCGGATCGTGTCGAGGGGCGGCTCCGTCCGGCCGCAGACGTCCTCCGCCAGGGCGCAGCGCGGGTGGAAGCGACAGCCCGACGGCGGGTCGATCGGGTTCGGCGGGTCGCCCGCGAGCAGCGCCGCCTGAGTGCGGTTGTCGGGATCGAGCGACGGCATCGAGGCGAGCAGCGCCTCGGTGTAGGGGTGCGCCGGCGCGTCGAGCACCGTGTCGGACGGGCCGATCTCGGAGACCCGGCCGAGATACATCACCATCACCCGGTCGGAGATGAAGCGCACGACGTTCAGGTCGTGGCTGATGAAGATGTAGGTCAGGCCGAACTCGGCCTTGAGGTCGAGGAGAAGGTTCAGGACCTGCGCCTCGACCGACTTGTCGAGCGCCGAGACCGCCTCGTCGAGGAGCACCAGCCGCGGCTCCAGGGCGAGCGAGCGGGCGATGTTCACCCGCTGGCGCTGGCCGCCGGAGATCTCGTGCGGGTAGCGGCCGGCGAAGCGCTTCGGCTCCAGCCCGACCCGGGCGAGCAGCCCGCGGGCGCGCTCCACCGCCTCGCGGGCGGGCACGCCGTTGACCTTCGGGCCGAAGGCGATCGACTGCTCGACGGTCATGCGCGGGTTGAGGGACGCGTAGCTGTCCTGGAACACCATCTGGGCCTGGCGGCGGTAGGACCGCCAGGGCATGGCGCGCTCGCCGACCGGCTGGCCGTCGTACAGCATCGTGCCGGCATCGCGCTCGATCAGGCCCATGAGCAGCTTGGCGGTCGTCGACTTCCCGCAGCCGGACTCACCGACGATGCCGAGCGTCTCGCCCTTCAGGACGTCGAAATCGACGCCGTCGACCGCGCGGACGACCTGCTTCTTGCCCCCGGCCTTGCGGACCGGGAAGTGCTTGACGAGGCCCGAGACCGACAGGAGCGGCTGGGCGGGTCCGCCGCGGTCGCGGGCGAACGGGTCGGGGGCGTCCGGGATGACGCTCACTGGCGAATCTCCATGGCGGACCGGAGGCCGTCCGAGAACAGGTTGAAGGCGATCGAGACGACGAAGATGCAGACGCCCGGGAGGGCGGCCACGACCGGGTTCACGTAGATCGCCGTGCGCAGGGTGTTGAGCATCAGGCCCCATTCGGGCTCGGGCGGGCGCACGCCGAGGCCGAGGAACGACAGGCCGGAGGCTAGGATCATCGAGACCGAGATCAGGCTGGTCGCGTAGACGAAGATCGGCCCGACGACGTTGCCGAGCACCTGCACGCGCATGATCGTCAGGGCCGAGGCGCCTGACAGCTTGGCGGCGTCGATGTAGTCGCGCTTGCGGATGCCCGTGGTGACGCTCTCGGCGACGCGGGCGATCTGGGGCACGAACACGCAGGTCAGCGACACGATCGAGTTGAAGATGCCGGCGCCGAGTGCCCCGGACAGCGCGATCGCCAGCAGCACCGACGGGAAGGCGAAGAAGACGTCGATGGTGCGCATCAGGATCGTGTTGGTCCAGCCGCCGACGTAGCCGGCGAGGATCCCGATCGCGGAGCCGATCACGAAGGCGATCAGCACCGGCGTGACGCCGATGAACAGCGACAGCCGCGAGCCCAGCATCAGCCGGCTGATCATGTCGCGGCCGAGCTCGTCGGATCCGAGCCAGTAGGTGGCGTCGCCGACGTGCCTGAGGCGGCGCAGCATGGAGCCCTTGTAGGGGTCCATCGGGGTGATCCAGGGCGAGAGGATCGCGATCAGCACGACGATCAGGATCACGGCGCCCGCGCCCATGGCGACGGGGTCGCGCACGAGCCGGTGGCCGACATGGCCCCAGAAGCCCCGCGACGGGGCGAAGGCGGCCTCGGGCCCGTGGGTCACGTCCTCGGCGGCGAGGACGCCGCCGTCGAGGGCCACGGAGGCCGCGGTGACGGGAACGGTCATCGTCGGGCTCCGGCTCAAGCGCGCTCGATGCGCGGGTCGAGGGCGGTCTGCATCACGTCCACCAGCAGGTTGAGGAGCACGAAGAACATCGCCAGCACGAGGATCGAGCCCTGGAGCAGGGGCAGGTCGCGCTGGAAGATCGCGGCGTTGAGAAGGAAGCCGGTGCCCGGCCACGCGAACACGGTCTCGACCAGGATCGAGCCGCCGAGCAGGTAGCCGAGCTGCAGGCCCATGATGGCGAGCGCGGTCGGGGCGGCGTTGCGCACGACGTGGCGGAACACGCCGCGCTCGTCCATGCCCTTGGCGCGCAGGGCCTCGACGAAGTCCTGGGACAGGATGTCGGCCACCAGCGCCCGGACCGTGCGGGCGATGATGCCCATCGGGATCACCGACATCGTGATGGCCGGCAGGATCAGGTAGCGCAGGTGCTCGAAGTCGGGCCGCCAGTTGCCGGAGCCGTCGGGCCCGGCCCCGGTGGGCGGCAGCCAGCCGAGATTGGCCGAGAACACGATCACCAGGACCATGCCGAGCCAGTAGTGCGGCACGCTCACGCCGAAGACCGACACGGCCGAGGCGGCCCGGTCGGCCAGGGAGTTGCGGTGATAGCCCGCCACGAAGCCGAACAGGGTGCCGAAGGTGAAGCCGATCACGGTCGCCACCGAGGCCAGGATCAGCGAGTTCACCACGGCGCGGCTGACCTCGCCGAGCACCGGCCGGCCGGTGGCGATCGAGGTTCCGAGATCGCCGTGCAGCACGTGCCACAGCCAGATCAGGTACTGGACCGGCAGCGGCTTATCGAAGCCGTAGGCGGCCCGCATCTCGTCGATGGTGGCCTGGGTGGCGTCGGCGGGCAGGACCGCGCTCAGGGGATCGCCCGGCGCGAGGTGGACGAGGAGGAAGCAGACGACGCTGACCCCGAACGCCACGGGCGTCACGTAGACCAGACGTTTGAGGATGTAGAGCAGCATTCAAGGGCCTGTTGTCTACTCAGCCGAGACTATTCCCCTCCCCTTGTGGGGAGGGGTCAGGGGTGGGGGTGGTTCAGGAGGCACCGCAACGCCCTATCCTGCACCACCCCCACCTCCGGCTCCTCCCCACAAGGGGGAGGAGAGAGGCGCCCCGTTACGCTACCGCCCCGCGGTCGCCATCGTAATCTTCGAGAAGTCCTGGAACCAGTTCTGCGCCTGGACGAAGCCCTTCACCTTGGGGCTCATCGCGCGCGGATTGACGTCGTGCGTGATCATGATGAACAGCGCGTCGTCGACGTACTTCTCGTGGACCTTCTCCAGGACTTTCGTCTGCTCGGCCTTGTCGAAGGTGTTGCGGACCTGATCGAACAGCTTGTCCATCGCCGGATCGCAGTAATAGCCCCAGTTCGTGCCGTTCGGCGGGGCGAAGTTGCACTGCAGGTGGCGGATGAAGCCGGTGAAGGGGTCCTGGATGAAGTACGAGTAGTTGATCGCCGAGACGCCGCGGGAGATGTCGGCCTTGGCCCCGGCCCGCCAGATGTTGATCAGCGTGTTCCACTCCACGACCTCGTAATCGACCTGGATGCCCACGTCGGCGAGGTTCTGCTGGACGAACTCGTTCATCGGCAGCGGCTGCATCTGGCCCGAGCCCGAGGCCGAGATCGCGACCTTGAGCTTCAGGGGCTTGGCCGCGCTGTAGCCCGCCTCGGCCAGCAGCTTCTTGGCGGCCTCCGGGTCGTACTTGATGTCGAAGGTCGGGTGGCCGAACCACTGGTGGCCGGGCGGCATGAAGCCCTTGGCGGGGATCGCGAGGCCGCCGAGCAGCTCCTTCAGGCCCTCGCGGTCGATGGCGAGGTTCGCGGCCTTGCGGACGCGGATGTCGTTCCAGGGCGAGCCCTCGACCCGCGACAGGTGCCACGTCCAGTTATGCGGGTAGGCGTTGGTGACGATGGTGAAGCCGGCGCTCTTCAGCGAGGCCACGGAATCCGGCGCGGGCGCCTCGATCCAGTCCACCTGTCCGGAGCGGAGGGCGGCGGTCCGGGCGTTGGCCTCCGGCAGCGGGATCAGCACGAGCTTGTCGAGCTTCGGCACGCGGTCCTTGTCCCAGTACTCTTTGAACGGGACCATCTCGGCCCGCTCGCGCGGGGCGAACAGGGTCAGCTTCCACGGGCCGGTGCCCGAGGGCTGCTTGGCGAAGGCGTCCCAGGACTTGCCGAGCTTCTCCCACTGGGCCGGCGACGACATCATGATCCAGGCGATCTGGTAGGGCAGCGTCGCGTCGGGGGCCTTGGTGGTGATCTCGACGGTCAGCGGGTCGACCACCCGGTAGCTCGCGACCGCCGGGATGCGGGTCTTGCCCTGCGCGGACTGGCGCGGGTCGTATTGCGGCGCGTCGGCCTTCAGGAGCTTGTCGAGGTTCCAGACCACCGCGTCGGCGGTGAAGTCCGAGCCGTCGTGGAATTTCACGCCCGGCCGGAGCTTGAAGGTCCACTTGGTCTTGTCGGTGGCGTCGACGCCCCAGCTGGTGGCGAGCCCCGGCACGAGGTCGGAGGCCAGCTCGGCGCTCGACAGGTCCCAGTTGATGAGGCCGTCATAGACCGTGTAGCCCATGAACCGCATGCCCTCGCCGCCGTTGTCGGTCTGGCCGGTGGTCAGCGGGATGTCGGAGGCGGTCATGCCGATCCGCAGCGTCCCCTGCGCGAGGGCAGCGGTGCTCGCGGAGAGCGCCAGGGCACCGGCCAGCGCCGCACGGGCGCCGAGTTTTCTCAGACGGGACAGCATCTTGGGTCGGGTACTCGCGTTGGTCCGCGCCAGACGGCGCGGAATACGCTCGACCGTATGCAAGCCCGCGGCCACACGCCCCCGCCGGGGCGCGGGCCGCTCCGCGGCTAGTCCGCATCGATCAGGCTCACGTGGGCTGCGACCACCCGCCAGCCCTCCGGGAAGCGCGCCCAGGTCTGGCTCTGGCGACCGATCTTCCCCGGTGCGCTGGCGCGCGTGAACAGCGTCATCGCGGTGGCGAAGTCGCGCCCGTAGGTGGTGATCTGCGTCCGCGCCAGGGTCCGCTCCAGGCCCACCGGGGAGCGGGCCCGGCGGAAGGCGCGGATCGCGTCCATGCCGTAGAGGTTCTCGCCGATCCCGTAGCGGATGGTCAGCGGATCGTCCCGGAACAGCGCCTCCAGGGTCGGGACGTCGTTGGTGGTGAGCGCCGTCTCGTAGGCCCGGAACGCGGCCTCGACCTCGGCCTTCACGGCGGGATCGTCGATGATCATCGGGCAAGCTCCGCGATGGGCGCCGTGCTGACGCCGGTCCGTTCGAGATAGCGCGCCGCGCGCAGGACGAGATCCTCGCGCCAGGGCGCGGCGATGATCTGGACGCCGAGCGGCAGACCGGCGTCGAGCCGGACCGGCGCCGCCACGACCGGGAGGCCGATGAAGCTGACCGGCTGCGTGAACACGCCGATATTGGCGCGCACCGGCAGCGTCACGCCGTCGAGGACGAAGTGGGTCTGGCCGCCCCTCGGCGCGCGGCAGGGCGTGGCCGGGGCCAGGATCACGTCGACGGTCTCGAACAGCTCCAGTACCCGCGCCCGGTACCAGCGGCGGAACCGCTGCGCCCGCTCCACGTGGGGCGCCGGGATCATCGCCCCGGCGATCAGCCGGTCGCGCACCGCCGGGTCGAAATCCTGCGGCCGGGTGCGGAGACGGTCGAGGTGGAGCGTGGCGCCCTCCGCGGCGGTGATCAGGTAGGCGGCCGCGCGAGCGCGGTGGGCCTCCGGCAGCTCGACGGTGCGCCGCGCGCCGAGCGCCTCGGCGGCGCGCGCCACCGCCGCGAAGGCTTCCGGATCGCCGTTGCGGGCGAAATGGCCGCCGGCCACCGCGACGCGCAGGCCGTCGATCCCCGCCTCGAGCCGCGGCAGGACCGGTTCCGCCGGGCGGAGCGTCGCCACCGGATCGTCCGGATCGGGGCCCTGCATGGCGTCGTAGGCGAGCGCGAGGTCGGTCACGCTCCGGGCCATCGGCCCGAGGTGGTCGAGGCTGCCTACGAAGGGGAAGCTCCCCGCGCGGGTCAGCCGGCCGTAGGTCGGCTTGAGGCCGTAGCAGCCGCAGAACGCGGCGGGGACGCGGATCGAGCCGTTCGTGTCCGAGCCCAGCGTGAGCGGCACCATCCTGGCGGCGATGGCCGCGCCCGAGCCGCCCGACGAGCCGCCGGTCATGTGATCCAGGGCGTGCGGGTTGTGGGCGTCGCCGTCGTGGATGTTCTCGCCGGTGAAGTCGTAGGCGTACTCGCCCATGTTGAGGGCGCCGACGAGGATCGCCCCCGCGGCCTCCAGGCGTCGGACCAGGGCGCCGTCCCGCTCCGCCGGCGGCCGCTCCCGGTTGATCTTCGATCCGGCGCGGGTCGGCAGGCCGTCGATGTCGATCAGGTTCTTCACCGCGAACGGCACGCCGGCCAGCGGGCCCGGCGACGCCCCCTCGCGGCGCGCCGCGTCCTGCGCGTCGGCCCGGGCCAGGGCACGGGCGGACAGCACGTCGGTGAAGGCGCCGACCCGGTCGTCGAGGCGCCCGATCCGGTCGAGCGCCGCCGTGACGGCCTGCCGCGCGGTGGTCCGGCCATCGGCGATCGCTGCCGCGATCGCCGTTGCCGTCGAGGGATCGCTCGCGCTCACGCTTCGAACCTCGGGGCCGCGTCGATCTCGTCGGCGAGCGGGAAAGCCTCCACCAGCTCGGCCGCCGCGGCCAGGACGCGCAGATTCGCGGTCACCGGGGCGATCCACGCGGGGTCGAGGGTGAGGCCGAGGAGGGCCGCCGCGGCCGCGGCGTAGCTCTCGGGATCGTACGGGGGGCGGGTCTCGGACATGGAACTCCTCAGGCCGTTCGCGCGGGACGCGATCGATCGCGGCAAGCAGGCCCTGTGCCGCGAGCCCGCGCGCAGTGCCGCGAACCGGCGCGCCCGCGTGCCTAGATCATAGGCAGGCAGGGACGTGCTGGCGATGGATTCGATGCGCTCCGATCCGCGTGCACAAGAATTAGGCGGCGGTGGGAGGGCCGTTTCTGGGCACGCCCGCGCGCCGGAGCGGAATCGCGACCCCTCGCGGGATCGAAGGTCCGGCAACGAATACGCTGTCGATTTTGCAGGTCTGCTTTGTGATGGAAGTATAGGTCCGTCCAGCGGACAGCTGCGCGACGGGCGCCGGGCGAACACGAATCTTGTCTTCGCCCGGCGCGCGACCCATCTAGGACTGGCAGGCAAGTCCAGGGGATGGATGCGCGCCCACCTGTCGAGCACCGAAGCCCTTGCCGGCTGCCGGCCTGAGGTATTTCCGCACCGCGGCTCGAAACTCTTACAGAGTGGGCCGGGATTGTCGCTGGACCG
The DNA here is from genome assembly GCF_900110155.1 of Methylobacterium sp. UNC300MFChir4.1. Taxonomy (NCBI): domain Bacteria; kingdom Pseudomonadati; phylum Pseudomonadota; class Alphaproteobacteria; order Hyphomicrobiales; family Methylobacteriaceae; genus Methylobacterium; species Methylobacterium sp. UNC300MFChir4.1. The sequence continues at coordinate 98,518 of NZ_FOCS01000010.1, forward strand.
GCCGCCTGCGCAGGTCTCGCCGATTGCATCTCGCGTGAAGCTCTGATTAAGGGCTCTGCGATCTTCGAACAATGGTCCGACCCGAGCGTTCAGACGCAGGCCGAACGCTCGGGTCGGACCATCGGTACAGCCGGTGGATCGGTGCGGTTCCGGGGCGCGGGGATGGCGTCGGAACCTGCAGACTCCGTACGTGCCCGGCCCCGCCGGATGTCCCCGCGACACGCGAGACGTACCCAACTGAGAAAGGTCAGATGAGCGCATTCGACTACAGGAATTTCGACGACCGTCGCCAGAACTCGCAGAACGCGAAGGCCGCCCTGCTGGCCAAGTTCAAGGCGCGCCCCCCGTCCGACGACCCCGAGGTGATCGCCAAGGCGAAGGCCCGCGCCGAGGTTGCCAAGGCCCGCGAGGAGCGCTCCCGCGAGCGCGAGGCCGCCCGGATCGCCGCCGAGCGGAAGGCCGCCGAGGAGAAGCGTCAGCGGGAGGAGGCGGAACTCGCCGCCCAGATCGCCCGCGAGGCCGCCGAGCTGGCCGCCGCGCAGGAGCGCAAGTCGGCCGACCTGGCCGCCAAGAAGGCCCAGCGCGACGCGCGCTACGCGGCCCGCAAGGCGAAGGTCAAGACCAAGCGCTGAGCGCAGGCCGTCGGCTCACCCGAGCTTCGGACGCCCACGACGCCCGCCCCCAAGGCGGGCGTCGTCGCGTTCGGGGGAGCGTGTCCGCACGCGGCAACCAACGCGCGCGGCAACGCGTTGAGGGCGGCCGAACCGCGACGCGCCCGTCCGGCGCGGGCAGCCGAGGCCGCGATGCTTTCCCGATCCCGACAGGTTCTCCCCGCGGTCCTCGTCCTCGCCGCCCTGTCCGCCGCCGTCGCGCCCCGGACGGCCCGCGCGCAGGGGGAGGACTCGGTGATGGCCTGCGAGACGCTGATCGCCGCCCGGCGGATCGACGCGTCCTCGGGCAGCGGTGGCCCCGTCCCCACGGAGGCCGGCTGTCGGCGGATCCCGCGCAGCGCGATCGGCACCGTGGAGCAGCGGGCCCTGATCGGCGGGGCGCCCTACGAGTGCCTGACCGTCGCGGGCGGGGGGGCGTGCCGTTGGATCGTGCCCTGACGCGAAGGCTGTCGATTATTGCCGGAGCCCGCACTCTGACCAAGCTTCACGGGTGATCGAGACGCTCTATCTGTGTCTCGAGCGAGTGAGGTCCGAACGTCAGTATGCCGAGTACCCTGGCAAGCACGCGCGTATCGATCGTGGCAGCGACCTGGATCGTCTCGGCCCTGGCCGGCGGGGCCGCCCGGGCGGAGCCGCCGATCCGGAGCCCGGAGGACGCGGCCTGCCGCAACGACGCCCGCGCGAAGGTGTTCTCGGCGCCCAACCCGCAGGGTCTCGAACTCGAGGAGATCGGGCGCCGGATCTACTTCGCCTGCATGGACCGCGTCGCGAAGGCGGCCGCACCGGCGGCGAAGCGGGGTGGCCGGCGCCATCGGCACCGGCGGCATTGACCCGCGACGCGGGGGTCAGGCGTCGAGCGGCGCGCCGATCCGGGCGCGGAGCCGCAGCCGCAGGGCCTCGTTACCGCCTTCGGCATCGAGGGCGGCCATCAGGCGGAGCAGCTGGCTGAGCGGGGTCGACCGGCTCTCGACCGCGTCGGCGATCTGCTCCGGCAGCGACTTGGCGACCGGTACGAAGCGCGGTGCCGGGCCGGCCTGGTGAGTCTGGGGCATGCGAGGCGCTCGTCCTTCGAAGGAGTCCAGATTGGCGGGCGGGTCGCTACGCCTTTCGATCGACGGGCACCAGTCCTTTTCGCGTGAATACGTAGCCGGCATCGCTCCGCGTCACCGCGCTGCAACAGCGTGGCGGGAATGTGTGGACGACGCCGGACCCGCCGCGGAATCCGCTTGCCGGGCCGGCGCTCAGCCGCCCGCCAGCGGCGACTCCGCGAATCGGTCGAGCAGATTCTCGGGGTCCCGGTAGATCGCCGCGCAGCCGGCCGCCCTCAGGTCCGCCTCCGGAAAGCCGCCGCAGAGGAGGCCGACGGTGCGCAGGGCCGCCTTCGCGGCGGCTTCGGCGTCGTAGGGGGTGTCGCCGACGACGATGATCGCGTCGGGCGGGACGCCGTCGAGCTTCGCCAGGGCGGCCTCGAAGATGTCGGGGTGCGGCTTGGACCGGTCCGCGTCGTCCGAGCTCGTGGCGACGTCGACGAGGTCGCCGATCTCCAGGATCTCGGTGTAGTGCTCGACCTCGGAGCGCTTGCCCGACGAGGCGAGCGCGATCTTCAGCCCGGCGGAGCGGATGTGCTCGAACAGCGGCCGGACACCCGGGAACGGCCGGACCTCGGACAGGTAGCGCCGTTTGAACAGGTCGGAGCGGTAGGCCTCGATGGTCTCGCCCTCCCGCGCGATCCGCTCCTCCGACAGGAAGACCGGCATCAGCTCGTCGCCGCCCTTGCCGATCTGCCGGCGGACTTCGGCGAAGCCGGTTTCCACGCCGAAATGCGCGAAGGCCTCCACCCAGGCGCGGGCATGCAGGTCGACGCTGTCGAGCAGCGTCCCGTCGATGTCGAAGATCACCGCGCGCATCGCAGCCCCGTCGCGGAGCCCTGCGCCCGCATCAGGCCGGACAACCTGCCGGCGCCCGGCCTGTTCCGCGCCGGGCCCACGAACGACGGAAGCCCGCCCCTGCGCGAGGGGCGGGCTCCGGGAAAGGCCGGGGTGGCGCCGCGGCGCCGACCCTTCAGTGCATCGAGGCCGGGGTCCGGGCAGGCTTCGCCTTGGCGGCGAGGCCGGCGGTCACCGCGGCCTTGGAGGCGCGGGCGGGCTTCGGGGCCGCCGGCTTCGCGGCGGCCTTCACGGCCGCGGGCTTGGCAGCGGCGGTCTTCGACGCGGCGGGCTTGGCAGCGGCGGGCTTGGCAATGGCGGTCTTGGTGGCAGCGGTCTTGGCGACCGGCTTGGCGACCGGCTTGGCGGCGGTCTTCACCGGCGCGGCCTTCGCGGCGGCCTCGACGAGCTTGGCGGCCTCGACCGTCTCGGACGCGGCGGCCGCGAGCATCGCGTTCGCGCGCAGCTCGGACTCGGCGCGGATCCAGTGGGCCGCAGCGTGCCCGTGAATCCGGCCCTCGTTCTCCCAGATGTAGTAGGCGCACTCGCGCACGTGGTGCTCGCTGATCAGCATGCGGTCGATCTCCTGTCCGTCCCGGGGACGACGATGGGAGAGCCGGGTTAAGCGTCGGTTAACCCTGCCGCCGGCGACCGGTCGCGGTGCGCGCGCGCTTCGGGCCGCCCTACTGGGCGATCCCCAGCACCCGCCGCGCCTCGGTCAGCAGCACGGCGTGCCGGGCCGCGCCAGGACCCTGATCCGGCGCCTCGCGGCCGGCCCGGGCGATCAGGTCCTGGAAGCGCCGCCGGTCGAGGGCGCGGTGCCCGATGCTGGCGAGGACCGCGCCCAGGACGGTCCGGACCGCCTCGGTGCGCTCGTCGGCCATCGCGGCGGCTTCGGACGCGGCCGCGTTCGCCTGCGCGTCCACCTGCGTCTCGGCCCGCGCGGTCGTGGCCGCCTCCGCGCGGGTCTGCGCCTCCGCGAGCGCCGCGGCGAGGCGCTGCCCCTCCTGCCAGGCCTGGTCGTGCTGATGCGTGCGCAGCGCGAGCAGCACCTTGAGCGAGGCCGCTTCCGCGCGCGCCGCGTCCAGCTTGGCTTGGGCCTCGCGCAGATCCTTCAGCAAGTCCTGCGCGAGGGTCTGGTCCGCGGTCATGTCCACTGCCGGCTCCTCTGGCGTTCGACGGCGTTCGTCCTGTCGCGCCGTCGGCCGAATGTCCACTCTCGCGCGCCGGCGGGACCGGACGACAGGTTGAGAAAATCCGATCGCCGGTCCACATGGGAGGCGGCGCCTCGCGGCGCCTGTCCCGGCCGGCCTTGAACCGGCGCAGCGGAGTATCGCCACCATGTTCATCCAGACCGAAGCCACGCCGAACCCGGCCACCCTGAAGTTCCTGCCCGGCCGCGTCGTGCTGGCGGAATCGACCTTCGAGGCGCGGGACGCCGAGGCCGCCGCCCGCTCGCCCCTGGCCGCGGCGCTGTTCACCGTCCCGGGCGTGGCGGGCGTCTATTTCGGCCACGATTTCATCTCGGTGACCAAGGCCGAGGACGGCTCGGACTGGGCGCAGGTCAAGCCGGCGGTGCTCGGCGCGATCATGGAGCACTTTCAGTCCGGCGCGCCCGTGATGGCCGAGGGCGGCCACGGCGAGATCGAGCCGGGCGACGAGTTCTACGACGAGGCGGACCACGACACCGTCGTGACCATCAAGGACCTGCTCGAGACCCGGGTGCGCCCGGCGGTGGCGGGCGACGGCGGCGACATCACCTTCCGCGGCTACAAGGAGGGCGTGGTCTATCTGGAGATGAAGGGGGCCTGCTCGGGCTGCCCGTCCTCCACGGCGACCCTGCGGCACGGCGTGCAGAACCTGTTCCGGCACTTCCTGCCGGAGATCCGCGAGGTCCAGGCGATCTGAGGATTCGCGCCCGCGCCGCGGTGCGGGCGGCACGCCGGAGGGCCGGAACGGCCCTCGGCTGCCCCCCGGCTCCCGCCTTCGCGGCGGAGCCGGGGGCCGGTGCGCCGGACCCGTCCGAGGCCGCGGGCGCGCACCGGCGCAAGCCGGCAACACTCCACCGGTGATCCGCCCGGTGCGGGCGCCCCGCCGCTGACGAGGCGTCGGTTTTGCTCTAACGCTGGAGGCTCTTCGCGCCCGTCGCGGCGCAGGGAGGCAACCGTCGGCGCGGACCGGCCTGTGGGAGTGAGCGTGCGTATCCTGGCCATCGACACAGCGCTGGACACCTGCGCCGCCTGCGTCATGGCGGAGGAGTCCGAGGCGCCCCTCGCCGCCGAGTCGCTGCCCATGGCGCGCGGCCACGCGGAATCCCTGCTGCCGCTGATCGAGCGGGTGATCGCTCGGGTCGAGGGCGGATTTGAGGCGATCGACCGGGTCGCCGTGACGGTCGGGCCCGGCAGCTACACCGGGCTGCGGGTCGGCCTGTCGGCGGCCCGCGCCATCGGCCTCTCGACCGGCAAGCCCGTCGTCGGCGTCGGCACCCTCTCGGCGCTCCTCGCGCCGCTCCTGGCCGACACCGTCGCGGGCACGATCGCCGCGGTGATCGACGCCCGCCACGGCGCTGTCTACGTGCAGGCCCTCGGGCCGGGCGACGGCCTCGCGCCCGCGCATCTCGCCGTCGAGGCGGCGGCCGAGCAGCTGGGCGACGGCCCGGTGGTGCTGACCGGCTCCGGCGCGCCGATGCTGGCCGCCGCGCTCGCCGCACGCGGCGTCGCGGCGCGCGTCGCCCATGTCGGCGGTCCCGATATCGCGGCGGTGGCCTCCCTCGGCCTCGTCGCCGACCCGGCGCAGGCCCTGGCGCGGCCCCTCTACCTGCGGGGGCCGGATGCCCGGCCGCAGGACCACGCGCGGATCGCACGGCGATGACGCGCCCGCTGCCCTTCTGGCCCTTCGACTGGTGGTTCGCGTGGTGGGACGCGCTGACCCCGGAGCCCTACGTCGCGCCGCTCCGCGACGCCGCGCAGGCCCCTGCCCTCGCCCGCCTCCACGCGACCGCCTTCGCGCGGCCCTGGGACGCGCACGAGTTCGAGCGGATGCTCTGCGAGCGCTCGACCCACGCGCACGCCCTCTGGCGCGCGGGCGTCCTCCAGGGCTTCGTGCTCTCGCGCCGGGCCGCCGACGAGGCCGAGATCCTGACGGTCGTGCTGTCCCCGGCTCTGCGCGGCGGCGGCCACAGCCGCACGCTGCTCCGCGAGCACCTGGCGAGCCTCGCCCTCGACGGCGTCGCCCGGGTGCATCTGGAGGTCGACGAGGGCAACGCTCCCGCGCTGCGGCTCTACGCCCGGCACGGCTTCCGGCAGGTCGGTTCGCGCACCGGCTACTATCTCAAGGCCGACGGCAGCCGGGCGACCGCGCTGACGATGAGCGCCGACCTGTGACGCCGTGAGCCGCCTCGGCATCGCCTGGCGCGTCGCGGCCCTCGCCCTCGCCTTCGCTGTGCTGGGACCGCCCCACTGGATCGCCCTGCGCCTCCTCGGCCGCCGCGCGACCCTGGCGCCGATCCTGTTCCACCGCGTCTTCCTGTGGCTGTTCGGGGTGCGGGTCACGCAGAGCGGGACGCCCCCGGCCCCCGGCGAGGCGGCTCTGGTGCTCGCCAACCACGTCTCGTGGCTCGACATCATCGCGGTGGGCTCGCTGCGGCCGCTCTCCTTCGTGGCGAAGTCCGAGATCGCCGGCTGGCCGCTGATCGGCGTCCTCGCGGGGCTCCAGCGGACGATCTACATCGACCGGCAGCGCCGCGGCGCGACCGCGAGCGTCAGCACCGCCATGGGCCACCGCCTGGCCGAGGGGGAGCTGGTCGTCCTGTTCGCGGAGGGGACCACCGGCGACGGGACCCGGCTCCTGCCGTTCCGCTCCTCCCTCGTCGGCGCCGCCCGCGCGGCGCTGCAGGCCGAGGCCGGGCGCGGACGGGTGCGCCTCCAGCCGCTCGCCATCGCCTATCCACGGCGCAACGGCCTGCCGGTCACGCGCGCCGAGCGCGCGGAGATCGCGTGGTACGGCGACATGGAGCTGGTGCCGCACCTCGCGACCTTCGTGCAGGGCGGCCCCATCGACGTGCACGTGGTCTGGGGCGCGCCGATCCCCTTCGAGGCGACCACCGACCGGAAGGTCGCCACCGCGGCCGCCGAAGCCGAGGTGCGCGCGGCCCTGCGGGGCGCCGGCACGGGCGCCGGCACCGCCCCGGCACCCGACACGCGGCCGGCCGCCCCGGGGATCGGTCTCCAGGGGCCGGAGATCGCGCCGGTCTGAACCCTCGGCGCTGCGCCGGACGCTGCTCCCGCGTCGGGATCCGGAGCCGGCGCGCCCGCGACCCCGGCACCGTGGGAGGCGCGCGCGGCCTGCTTTTCCACGCCTAAGCTCCTGGACGCGAACGGAATCCTGTCTCAGATCCAGATTTTACGCCTGGTCCGGACGGGTCTGATCCTTTCGAGACCAGCTCGTCGCTGTTCGACCGGGCGGATCCGCCGATCCGCGCGAGAGTAAGCCGGTGGAATCACCGTCAGAATACATGATTCAACGCATTGAGCGGCCGGAACACGTCTGCTAGCTAGGCCGCAATCCGGAACAGACGGAAATTATTGGAGGACGCCCGGTGCAAACCTGGAACCAGGTTTACGACCCGTTCGGGAGCCCGTGGCTCTCGACGCTCGCCGCTTCAGTGCCGGTCATCGCACTGCTCGCCATGATCGCCAGCGGGCGCGTGAAGGCCCATATCGCGGCGGTCATCGCCCTCGGCCTCGCCATGCTGGTGGCCATCGTCGGCTTCGGCATGCCGACCGATCTCGCCACCCGCGCCGCCATCCTCGGGATGGTCACGGGCTTCTTCCCGATCGGCTGGATCATCCTCAACGTCATCTTCCTCTACCGGCTCACGGTGGAGAAGGGCTGGTTCGCGATCCTGCAACAGTCGGTGGCGGGCATCACCGCGGACCGACGCCTCCAGCTGCTCCTGGTGGCCTTCGCGTTCGGCGCCTTCTTCGAGGGCGCGGGCGGCTTCGGCACGCCGGTCGCCGTCACGGGCGCGATCCTGATCGGCCTCGGCTTCTCGCCGCTCGCCGCGTCCGGCCTGTCGCTGATCGCCAACACCGCGCCGGTGGCCTTCGGGGCGCTCGGCGCGCCGATCCAGGGCCTCGCCTCGGTCACCGGCTACCCGCCCGAGATCCTCGGCGCGATGATCGGCCGGCAGCTGCCGCTGTTCTCGCTGATCGTGCCGTTCTGGCTGATCTGGGTGTTCGCGGGGTTCCGCGGCATGATCCGGGTGTGGCCGCCGATCCTGGTCTGCGGCGCCTCCTTCGCGGTCGCGCAGTTCCTGATCTCGAACTACGTCAACCCGTGGATCGTCGATATCGGCGCCTCGCTCGCCTCGATGCTCGCGCTCGTGCTGTTCCTGAAGGTCTGGCAGCCCAAGGAGATCTGGTCGTCGCCGGCTCTGCGCGGCCACGATCCGTCGCTCGCCGTCGCCGGTCCGCGGCCCGTGGCGCTCGGCGCCGGCGTGCCCGGCACGCCCCCGGTCCATACCGGCGCCCGCACCGCCTCGCAGGGCGAGATCCTGATGGCCTGGGTGCCGTGGATCATCCTGTCGATCGTCGTGGCCATCTGGGGGACCGGCTGGTTCAAGGGCATCGTCAACCCGCTCTTCACCTGGAAATACGAGGTGCCGGGCCTGCACAACGTGATCATGAAGGTGCCGCCGGTGGTGGCCAAGCCGGTGCCGGAGGGCGCGGTCTTCCTGTTCACCTACATGTCGTACACCGGCACCGGCGTGCTGATCGCGGCGATCATCTCCGGCCTGATCATGCGGTTCTCGCCGCTACGCCTCGTCACCGCCTACTTCGAGACCATCTGGGCCCTGCGCTACTCGCTCATCACCATCGCGGCGATGCTCGCGCTCGGCGTCCTCACCCGCTACGCGGGCGTCGACGCCACGCTCGGGCTGGCCTTCGCGGGCACCGGCATCCTCTACCCGTTCTTCGGGACGCTGCTAGGCTGGCTGGGCGTGGCGCTCACGGGTTCGGACACGGCCTCGAACGTGCTGTTCGGCGGCCTCCAGAGGATTACCTCCGAGCAGCTCGGCCTCTCGGGCGTGCTGATGGCGGCGGCGAACTCGTCGGGCGGCGTGATGGGCAAGATGGTCGACGCCCAGTCGATCGTCGTCGCCTCCACGGCCACCGGCTATTTCGGCCAGGAAGGCAAGATCCTGCGCTTCGTGTTCTGGCACTCGATCGCGCTGGCCTGCCTCGTCGGGCTGTTCGTGATGCTGCAGGCCTACGTGCCGTTCTTCCAGCAGATGGTCATCGACCTGCCCGCGGCGGCGCCGGCCGCCCACTGAGGCCGGTTCGACCGGCCAGCCTCTGACCGGCCGCCCGCGGGCGGCCGGTCGCGTTTCGGGCGCCGCGACGGCCCCCGCGATCCGTGCTACAGGCCGCGTGCCGGGCCCCGCGGGGCGGGTGCAAGGATCATCGGACGGTTCGGGACGGCGCGCGTTGAAGAAGGCTTTCGTCAAATCCTACGGTTGCCAGATGAACGCCTACGACGCGGCCCGCATGGCCGACGTCCTCGGCGCCGAGGGCTACACGGCGACCGACACGGTCGAGGACGCGGACGTCGTCGTCCTCAACACCTGCCACATCCGCGAGAAGGCCGCCGAGAAGGTCTATTCCGAACTCGGCCGCCTGCGCGTGCTCAAGGGTGAGCGGAAGGCGCAGGGCCTCGACACGCGCATCGTGGTCGCGGGCTGCGTCGCCCAGGCCGAGGGCGCCGAGATCCAGGCGCGCCAGCCCGCCGTCGACGTGGTCGTCGGCCCGCAGAGCTATCACCGGCTGCCGGACCTGCTGGCGCGCTCCCGCGAGCGCCGCGTCGTCGACACCGAGTTCCCGGTCGAGGACAAGTTCGACCACCTGCCCCGCCGGCGGACGCTGGGTTCGTCGGCCTTCCTCACCGTTCAGGAGGGCTGCGACAAGTTCTGCGCCTTCTGCGTGGTGCCCTACACGCGGGGCGCGGAGGTCTCGCGCTCCGTGGCGGCGGTGCTCGCCGAGGCCGAGAAGCTCGCCGACGGGGGCGTCCGCGAGATCACGCTGATCGGCCAGAACGTCAACGCCTATCACGGCGACGGCCCCGACGGCGCGCCCGCGGGCCTCGCCGACCTGGTGCGCGCGGTGGCGAAGATCCCCGGCATCGCGCGGATCCGCTACACGACGAGCCACCCGAACGACTTCGACGACGCCCTGATCCGGGCGCACGCCGAGGTGCCGGCCCTGATGCCCTACCTGCACCTCCCGGTGCAGTCGGGCTCCGACCGGATCCTCGCCGCGATGAACCGCAAGCACACCGGCGACCAGTACCGCCGGCTGATGGACCGGATCCGCGCGGCGCGGCCCGACATCGCCCTGTCCTCCGACTTCATCGTCGGCTTCCCCGGCGAGACCGACGCGGACTTCGCCGAGACCCTGCGGCTCGTGCGCGACGTCGGCTTCGAGAGCGCCTTCTCGTTCAAGTACAGCCCGCGCCCCGGCACGCCGGCCGCCGACCGCACCGATCAGGTGCCGGAGGCCGTGATGGCGGCCCGGCTCGCCGAGCTGCAGGCGCTCCTCGACGGCCAGCGCCACGCCTATCAGCGGGCGGCCGTCGGCCGGGTCTTCGACGTTCTGGTCGAGAAGCCCGGGCGGCACCCCGGTCAGGTCGCGGGCAAGACGCCGCACCTGCTGGCCGTCCAGTTCGACGCCGCGCCTCACCATATCGGACAGGTCGTGCCCGTGCGGATCACCGAGGCAGGGTCCAACAGCTTGTTCGGGGAACTCGTCTCCGCGGCTGCGGCGGCGTGAGGAGCGGAGCGGTCGGGATGATGGCGAGGATGGCGGCTTGAGCGCGTCGGACGGTGCGGGCGCGCGCGGCGCGCTCAAGGGGCGCGGCCCGGCGGCGCGGCCGGCCGGATCGGACGAGGCGGTCGAGGTGCCGCTGACCTTCGACGACAACCGCCTCGCGAGCCTCGTCTTCGGCCAGTACGATCAGAACGTCGCCCATATCGAGCGCCGGCTGGAGGTCACCGCCACCGCGCTCGGCAACCACCTCGTCATCAAGGGGCCGGCCGACGCCGCCGAGACGGCGCGGCGGGTGTTCCAGAAGCTCTACGCCCGGGTGCGGACCGGCGGCAGCACGCTGACCCTCGGCGACGTGGACGGCGCCATCCGTGAGGCCACCGCGCAGGCGACCCTGTTCCCGGCCGAGGTCATCGCGGCCGAGGCCGACAGGCCGCATTTCGAGCAGATCGCCACCCGCAAGCGCGGGGCCGTGCGGGCGCGCAACCCGGCGCAGGACGCCTACATCAAGCTCCTGCGCACCAACGAGCTGGTCTTCGCCGAGGGCCCGGCCGGGACCGGCAAGACCTGGCTCGCCGTCGGCCACGCCGTGTCGCTCCTGGAGCAGGGCCATGCCGAGCGGCTGATCCTGTCCAGGCCCGCGGTCGAGGCCGGCGAGCGCCTGGGCTTCCTGCCGGGCGACATGCGCGAGAAGGTCGACCCCTACCTCCGCCCGATCTACGACGCCCTGTACGACTTCATGGAGGCCCGCCACGTCGATCGCGGCCTCCAGACCGGCCAGATCGAGATCGCGCCGCTCGCCTTCATGCGCGGCCGAACCCTCACCAACGCGGTGGTGCTGCTCGACGAGGCGCAGAACACCACCTCCATGCAGATGAAGATGTTCCTCACCCGCCTGGGCGAGGGCTCGCGCATGATCATCACCGGCGATCCGAGCCAGATCGACCTGCCGCCGGGCCAGAAATCCGGCCTCGTGGAAGCGGTCAGCGTGCTGGAGGGCGTCGAGGGGATCGGGCACGTGCGGTTCAAGGACGTCGACGTGGTCCGCCACGACCTCGTCCGCCGGATCGTGACCGCCTACGAGCGCGCCGCCCACGGCAGCGCGGAGGCCGACCGCAACCCGAATCCCCGCCGCCGGCCCCTGGCGTGACCATGCCCCACGAGATCGACCTCGCCGTCGAGGACGCGCGCTGGGAGACGGCGGTTCCGGATCTCGAGGCCCTCGTCACCCGCGCCGTCGAGGCCGGGCTCGCCGTCGCCCCCGGGAGGCCGGACGGTCCCGTCGAGGTCAGCGTCCTGCTAACCGACGACGCCGCCGTCCAGGAACTCAACAGGACCTGGCGCGGCAAGGACAAGCCCACCAACGTCCTGTCCTTCCCGGCCGCCCCGCAGCCGCGGCATGCCGGGACCGCCGCGCCCCTCGGCGACGTGGTCCTTGCGTACGAGACCCTGGTGCGCGAGAGTGCGGAGCAGTCGAAGCCGCTCCAGAATCACCTCGCCCACCTCCTCGTCCATGGCACCCTGCATTGTCTCGGTCAGGACCACGAGATCGGCGAGGCCGAGGCCGATGCCATGGAAGCCCTCGAGGTCGCGGCACTCGCGACCCTCGGCATCCCGGATCCCTATGCCTGAGCGCGCGACGTCCGAGCGACCCCAGACCCGAGAGACATGAGCAACGATCGAAGTCGCGGCGCGGCCCTGGCCGCGCCCAGTTCCACCGAGGGCGAGTCCCAGCACCGGGAGCCCTGGTACGACCGCCTGCTCCAGGCGCTCCATCTCAAGCCGCGCGATTCGCTGCGCGAGGGTCTTGAGGAGGCGCTGGCGGAGCCGGACGCCGGCGAGAGCGGCCTCACCCCGCTCGAGCGCGTCATGCTCAAGAACGTCCTCGGCCTGCACAAGGTGCGCGTCGACGACGTGATGGTCCCCCGGGCCGACATCGTCGCCGTCTCGAACGACACGAGCCTCGGCGAGTTGCTCAAGCTGTTCCGCACGGCCGGCCATTCCCGGCTGCCGGTCTACGGCGAGACCCTCGACGATCCCCGCGGCATGGTCCACATCCGCGACCTCGTCGACCACATCGCCGCCAAGGCCGAGCCGGCCCGGCGCAGCGCGCCCGCCGTCTCGAAGCCCGCCGAGGTCGCGGCCGACGGCGCGGCGGACGCGCCGGCCGCGCCGCGCCCGCGCCGGCCGGCGTCGCGCCTGCCGCGCGGCCTGGACCTCGGCAAGGTCGACCTGACGACCACGCTGGCGGCGGCGCGCATCCAGCGGCCGGTCCTGTTCGTGCCGCCCTCCATGCCGGCGATCGACCTGCTGGTGCGGATGCAGGCGACCCGCACCCACATGGCGCTGGTCATCGACGAGTACGGCGGCACCGACGGGCTGATCTCCATCGAGGATCTGATCGAGGTCGTGGTCGGCGATATCGAGGACGAGCACGACGTTGCCGAGGACAAGTACGTCCAGCGCGTCGAGGGCGAGGGCGAGGTCTTCGTGGCCGACGCGCGCACGCCGCTGGCCGAGGTCTCCGAGGTGACGGGCGTCGACCTCGTCGCGGCCGTCGGCGAGATGGCCGAGGAGATCGACACGCTGGGCGGCATGATCGTGACGCTGGCGGGCCGCGTCCCGTCGCGCGGCGAGCTGATCGCCGGCCCCGGGGACCTCGAGTTCGAGGTGCTCGACGCCGATCCGCGCCGCCTGAAGCGGCTCCGGTTCCACAAGGGCGCGGCGCGCATCGGCAACGTCGTGCCGCTCGCCCTGCCGCCGCCCGCGAACGCCCCGGTCGCCGAGACGCCGCACCCGTGACGGTCGCGGCGTGACGGGTCTGGTGGACGGTTTCGCCCGGTCGCCCGCGGCGGCCGGCGCACCGATGCGCGGGCCGATCCCGGGTCCCATGTCCGATCCGGAGCGGGCGCGCGTCCCCGGCGCGGTGCTGGCGATCGCGCGCCTGACCGGCTGGCGCCGGCTCGGGCTGGCGTGGCTCGCCGGCGCCCTGGGCGCGCTGGCGATGCCGCCCTACGGGCTCCTCCCGGCCCTCGCAGTTTCCCTGACAATCGCGGTCTGGCTGCAGGACGGGGCGGCCGCCGGCCGGACGACACTCCGGCGGTTCGCGCCCTGCTTCCTCATCGGCTGGGCCTGGGGCTTCGGCTACCTCACCGCCGGTCTCTGGTGGCTGGGCCAGGCCTTCCTGGTCGAGGCCGACGAGTTCCTCTGGGCCCTGCCGCTCGGCGTGATCGGCCTGCCCTTCGTCCTCGGCCTGTTCTACGGCGCCGGTTTCGGCGCCGCGGGCCTGCTCTGGGGGCGGGGCGCGGCGCGGATCGCCGCCCTGGCCTTCGGGCTCGGCGCGGCCGACTGGCTGCGCGGCCACCTGTTCACGGGGTTCCCCTGGAACACCCTCGGGATGGCGCTGGCCCAGAACCTCTGGCTGATGCAGGGGGCGGCGGCGATCGGGCTCTACGGCCTGTGCATCCTGGCCGCGCTGGTCTGCGCGGCGCCCGCGACGCTCGCCACCGGCGCGCATCCGCGCGCCCGGTTCGGGCCGAGCGTCGCCGCCGCGATCGTGCTCGCCGGCCTGGCGCTCTACGGGGCCGAGCGGCTCGGTCCGCCCGACCCGGTGGTCGCGGGTGTCCGGCTGCGGCTCGTCCAGCCCAACCTGCCCCAGGACGCCAAGTTCAGGCCCGAGAACCGGGCCGACATCGTCGACCGCTACATCGAGCTGAGCCAGCGCCCGACGGAGGCCGGTGCGCCGGAGCCGACCCACATCGTCTGGCCGGAATCGGCCTTCCCGTTCCTGATCCAGCGCGACCCCGACGCCCTGGCCAAGGTGGCGGCCGGCCTCAAGCCCGGGCAGCACCTGATCACCGGGGCGGCCCGCGCCGAGGAGCCGCTGCCGGGCGAGCGCCTGCGCTTCTACAACGCCGTCCTGGTGATCGGCCCGGACGGCCGGATCTCCGACAGCTACGACAAGGTCCACCTCGTCCCGTTCGGGGAGTACCTCCCCGCGCCTCTCGACGCCGCCCTGCGGGCCGTGGGGCTGCGCCAGTTCGTGGCGATCCCCGGCGGGTTCTCGGCCGGGACGCTCGCCGGGCAGCGGATCCTGACGGTGCCGGGCCTGCCGCCGGTCGCGGCGACGATCTGCTACGAGGCGATCTTCCCGGGCGCGATCCTGCCCGCCGGGCACGCCGCGCCGTCCCCGCAGCCGCCGGGGCTGATCCTGAACGTCACCAACGACGCGTGGTTCGGCGACACGCCGGGGCCGCGCCAGCACCTGGCGCAGGCGCGCCTGCGCGCCGTCGAGGAGGGTCTGCCGCTCGTGCGCGACGCCAATACCGGGATCTCCGCGGTGATCGACCCGCACGGCCGCGTCGTCGCCCGCACCGCGCTCGACACCGAGACCTGGCTCGACGCCGACCTGCCCGCCCGCATCGTCGGCGGCACGCTCTACGGTCAGTTCGGCGACGCCGCCTTCGCGCTGATGCTGGCCGCCTGCCTCGGCGGGGCCGTGATCGCGCGGCGGCGCCCGTGAGCGCGGACCGGGCGACCGCCAACCGGTTCCTGCTCGGCCTCGCGCTGATGCTGGTCGCGTTCAACCTGCGCCCGGCGCTGAGCACGGTCGGCCCCCTGCTGGCGACGATCCGGGACGGCACGGGGCTCGGCGCCGGCGGCGCCGCCATCCTCACGACGCTGCCGGTCCTGTGCCTCGGCATCGCCTGCGCGCTGGCCGCGCCGCTGATCCGCCGGATCGGGCCCGACCTCGCCGTGCTCGCCGGCTCGACCATCCTCGTCGCCGGCCTGACGCTCCGCGGTCTCGGCGGCCTCGTGCCGCTCTTCGCCGGCACGGCGCTCGCGGCCATCGGGATCGGGCTCGACAACGTCCTGCTGCCGGCGCTGGTGAAGCGCGATTTCGCCGGCAACGGCGGCCTGATGACCGGCCTCTACACGATGACCCTGTGCCTCGGCGCGGCCGCGGGCGCCGGGGCCTCGGTGCCGGTGGAGCACGCCCTCGGGGGCGGCTGGCCCTCCGCCCTGGCGATCTGGTCGCTGCCCGCGCTGGTGGCGGCCTTCGTGTGGATCCCGTTCGCCCGCCGGACCGCCTCGACCGCCGCGCCCTCCGCCGGGCGGCTGCTCCGCAACCCGCTCGCGTGGTGGGTGACGGGCTTCATGGGCCTGCAATCCTCGCTCGCCTACATCCTGTTCGGCTGGCTGCCGCTGCTGCTGCAGGGCCGCGGGCTGACGCCGCTGAATGCCGGGCTCTACGCCTCGCTGGCGACGCTGGTTCAGGCGCCGGGCGCCCTGCTCGTTGCCATGCTGGCGGCCCGCGCCCGGGACCAGCGCGCCTGGATCGTCGTGATACCCGGCCTGACGGCCGCCGCCTTCGTGGTCCTCGCCTTCGGGGCGGATTCTCTGCGGATCCCCGCCGCCTGCGCGCTGGGCTTCGGGATCGGCGGCTGCTTCGGGCTGGGCCTGACCCTGATCGTGCTGCGCGCCGCGGACGCGGCGAGCGCCGCCGGCCTCTCGGCCATGGCGCAGGGCATCGGCTACACCTGCGCCGCGCTGGGGCCGCTGGTCTTCGGTCTCGCCCACGAGGCGACCGGCGGCTGGGCCGTGCCAGGCGCCCTGTTCGTCGGCATCACCGTCGCGGCGATCCTGATCGGGCTCGCCGCCGGACGCGACCGGAAGGTCAGCGCGGCCGAACCCGAGCCGCGGGATCCGGCCGCTCAGCCGCTGACCGAACTCCAGCCGGCGAACCCGGCCAGCGGTTCCTGATCGTAGCGGGCCATCAGGTCGGTCATCGCGGCGGCGTCGCCGAGCCGTCCCTCCGCTGCGAGGCGGGCCAGACCCTCGAAGAAGCCCTCGCGGCCGAGCGCCGGCGCGAAGCTCAGCGTGAAGCGCACCGTGCGGTCGCCGCGATTGGCGAAGGCGTGCGCGACGCCGGGCGGGATCAGCGCGAAGTCGCCGGGTCCGAGGTCGTGATCCGCACCGTCGACGTGCAGGGCGAGCCGGCCCGCCTCGACCGAGAAGGTCTCGGTCAGCCGGGCGTGGCGATGCAGTCCCGCGCCCGGCGTCCGGGGATCCATCGCGACGCGGTAGATGCCGAGGCCGTCGCCGGTCTCGTCGCTGCGCGCGAGATAGGAGACCCGCATGCCGCCGATGACGGCGTTCGGGCCGGGCCCGCGGTGCACGACACTCGCCATCTTCGCCCCCGTCCGTTCCGCAAACGAGAACCCCGCGCGGCCGGGTGACCGCGCGGGGCTGTGTCGATGAGCGCGCGCGCGAGGCTTACTCGGCGGCGACCCGGTGCGCCTGCGAGCCGTCGGTCAGGGTCTCGGACTGCAGGCGCTTGCCCGGGGCGGCGCGACCCGGCAGCGGCGGCAGGGCCTTGGCCTTCTCCAGATCGATCCCGGCGCCTTCGGCGACGCGGCGGCCGTAATCCTCGTCGGCGTGCCAGAAGTGCCAGACCATCCGCAGCTGGATCGGCTCGGGGCACTGCTTCATGTCGGCCACGAGGTTGGCGATCAGGTCGTCACGCTCCCAATCCTGGAACGAGCGGTACCGGACGCCGGCTTGGGTGTAGTCGTCCTCGGTCCGCGAGGTCTGGTAGCGGCCGAGGCGGCCCTCCACCGGCTGGTGGTAGTCCTTGGCGGGCTTCGGCGCCTCGCGCAGGCCCTCGGCCAGCGTCGACGGCTCGTAGTTGATGTGCTTGTTCGGGCCGGTGCCGTCGACCGTGTAGGCCATCTGACCGTCGCGCTGGTTCGAGTAGACCTTCACGCCGGGCTGCGGCGCGTTGATCGGCAGCTGGAGGTAGTTGGCGCCGACGCGGTAGCGCTGCGTGTCCGAGTAGGACAGCGTCCGCCCCTGCAACATCTTGTCGTCCGAGAAGTCGATGCCGTCGACCAGCACGCCGGTCCCGAAGGCCGACTGCTCGACCTCGGCGAAGAAGTTGTCCGGCACGCGGTCGAGCACCATGCGGCCCACCGGCAGCAGCGGGAACTGGTCCACCGGCCACAGCTTCGTGTCGTCCAGCGGGTCGAACGACAGGTGGTCGTTCGGGCCATCCGGCATGATCTGGACGCAGAATTCCCACTCGGGGAAATTGCCGGCCTTGATGTTGTCGTAGAGGTCGCGGGTCGCGTGGCCGACATCCTTGGCCTGGATCTCGGAAGCCTGCTGCGAGGTCAGGTTGCGCACGCCCTGCTTCGGCTCCCAGTGGAACTTGCAGAGCACCGCCTCACCCTGGTCGTTGACCAGCTTGTAGGTGTTGACGCCCGAGCCTTCCATCTCGCGGTAATTGGCCGGGATGCCCCAGGGCGACTTCAGGTGCGTCACCATGTGGATCGACTCGGGGTGCTGGGCCACGAAGTCGAAGAAGCGCCACGCCTCCTGCCGGTTCGTCACCGGGTCCGGCTTGAACGCGTGGATCATGTCGGGGAACTTGATCGCGTCGCGGATGAAGAAGACCTTGAGGTTGTTGCCCACGAGGTCCCAGTTGCCGTCGACGGTCTTGAACTTGACCGCGAAGCCGCGCGGATCGCGCTCGGTCTCCGGGCTCTCCTTGGCGCCGGCGACCGTCGAGAAGCGCACGAACATCGGCGTCTTCACGCCGGTCTCGTTCAGCACCCGGGCGCGGGTGTACTTGGAGGCCGGCTCGTCGCCGATCTTGCCGTAGGCCTCGAACCAGCCGTGGGCGCCGGCGCCGCGGGCGTGGACGACGCGCTCCGGGATCCGCTCGCGGTCGAAATGCGTGATCTTCTCGATGAACTGGTAGTTCTCGAGCGTGGCCGGGCCCCGCTCACCGACCGTGCGGGTGCTCTGGTTGTCGCGGACCGGATGGCCCTGGCGGGTGGTCAGGATCGGGCGTTGATCGCTCATGCGTACCGTCTCTCCGTACTGCGAAGGCTCTCGGTGGACATCGGAGTCAGCCTGGAACCGTTCTGGTGAAGGGTTATGACCGGGGCGTGACCCCGAGGCAAATGCATCGTCACAAAGGTTCTGATAGACGCAGCCTATGAATCTGGCCGGCCTCTCCCTCCGCGATCTCGAATACGTCGTCGCCGTCGCCGACGAGGGGCATTTCGGCCGGGCCGCCGAGCGCTGCAACGTCAGCCAGCCGACGCTGAGCGTGCAGGTCCGTAAGCTGGAAACCGCGCTCGGCCTGACTTTGTTCGAGCGCTCGAACCGGCGGATCCTGCTCACCGAGGCGGGCCAGGCCATCGTCCGGCAGGCGCGGGTCGTCCTGGCGGAGGCGCAGCGGCTCCTGGCGCTGGCCAGCGAGGGCCGCGGCTCGCCGCTCACCGGGCGTCTCGTGCTGGCGGCGATCCAGACGCTCGGCCCCTATTTCTTCCCGCTGGTGCTGCGGCCCCTGCGCGAGCAGTACCCGCTGCTGATGCTCTCGCTGTCCGAATCGCGCACGGCCGACATCGTCGAGGGGCTGCGCGACGGGCGCATCGACGCGGCCCTGGTCTCGCTGCCGCTGCCCTCGCACGGGCTCGCGGTCTCGCCGCTGTTCGTCGAGCCGTTCTGGCTCGCCTGCCCGGCCGAGCACACCCTCGCCCGGGGCGGCGCGCTCTCCGCCAACGAGATCGCTGGGCCGGACCTGCTGCTCCTCGACGAGGGCAACTGCCTGCGCGACCAGACGATCGCCGCCTGCGGCGCCGGCTCCTCGGTCGGCCGCCACGCGACCAGCCTGGAGACGCTCCGTTCGATGGTGGCGGCGGGCGCCGGATACACGCTGCTCCCGGCCCTGGCGGTGCCGGCGAGCCCCGATCCCAGCGGCCTGACGGTCACCCGCGCCTTCGACGTCGACGGTCCCGGTCGGACCATCGCGCTGGTCTGGCGCGCGAGCGATCCGCGGACCGCCGGCCTCGCGAGCCTGGCCGCCTTCTTCCGGGCGCACGCGCCAGCGGGCACGGCCGCCTGCCGCGACGGCGAGGCCGTCGCCTGAGCCGCCGCGGACGCCCACCTTGAGCGGTTGTGAATAGGAAGAGGAGCCGCGACCGGTCTATCAGGACGGGTGACGACAGGGAGCGGCTCGATGCGGAGCACGATGGTCTGGGCCGTACTGGCGCTGCTGATCCCCGCGGGCGCGCGCGCCGAGCCGAAGGACAGCTTCGCCCGGATCGACCAGATCAACCGCGCCTCCCTGGTGATGACGGTGGAGACCGGCATCGTGCCGCGGGCGCTGGGCGCGACCGTCGCCCGCACCCTCGACCAGGTCGCCGCCGACGCCGCCAAGCCGGGCGCCGAGCGGCCGGACGATTACCTGCGGATCGAGCCGCTGATCACCGCCATCGCGGGGGCCGACGCCACGCGGATGCATTCCGGGCGCAGCCGCCAGGACATCATCCCGACGGTGCTGAAGCTCGAGCAGCGCGACCGGCTCCTGAACCTGGCCAAGGCGCTCGACGAGACCCGGGCGGCCCTGCTGGCAGTGGCCGAGCGCGAGGCCGACACGATCGTCCCGGCCTACACCAACGGGGTGCAGGCCCAGCCGACGACGCTCGGCCACGTCTACCTGGGCTACGCATCCGTCCTCGCCCGCGATGCCGACCGCCTCCGGGAGACCTGGGCGCGGCTGAACCTGTCGCCCCTGGGCGCGGCCGCCCTCGGCACGTCGAGCTTCCCGGTGGATCGCGAGAGGCTGGCAGCGCTACTCGGCTTCGACGCGCCGGTGGAGAACAGCTACGATTCCGGCCAGCTCGCGCCCATGGACATGGGGCTCGAGCTGACCGGGCTCGCGGCGAACCTCGCCACCACGGCCGGCAGCTTCGCGCAGGATCTCTACGCGCAGTACCACCAGACCCGGCCCTGGATCCTGCTGCGGGAGGGCGCGCTCACCGGGCCGAGCAGCATCATGCCGCAGAAGCGCAACCCCGTCGCGCTCTACAGCCTGCGCATGAAGGCCAGCGACGTCGTGGGGGCCGCCCAGGCCTTCGTCGTCATGGCGCACAACGTCGATTCCGGCATGCCGGACTACAAGCGCAACCAGGCCGAGCCGCCGGGGCGGACCCTGGCCGAGGCCGCCGAGATGTGCCGGCGCTGGACGCGCGTCCTCGACGGGCTGGTCGTGGACCGGGCGCGCGCCGCCGACGAGGTCGCGGCGGACTACTCCACCACCACCGAGCTCGCCGACACGCTCCAGCGCCAGGCCGACGTGCCGTTCCGGCTCGGCCACCACTTCGCGTCCGAGCTCGTGAGCTACGGCCGCAGCCACGACCTGCGCCCGGCCGACCTGCCCTTCCCGGAGGTGCGGCGCATCTACGCCGAGGCCGCGGCGGGGTCGGGGCTGAAGCCGGACCTGCCCCTCGACGAGGCCCGCTTCCGGGCGGCGCTGTCGGCCCGCGGCATGATCGACGCCGCGAAGGGGCTAGGCGGCCCGCAGCCCGCGGAGGTCCGGCGGATGCTGGGCGCCGCGCAGGCGCGGCTGCGGACCGACCGCGACTGGCTCGACGCCCGCCGCAAGGGCCTGGCCGATGCCCGGGCGCGCCTCGACGCCGCCTTCGCGGCCCTCACGCGCGAGCCCTGAGTTCCGCGCGGGGGCGCCGTGCCGAAACTCTGCCGTGACAGGGCCAATATTGCGGTATAGCGCGCGCCTGACGCCTGCCGGCTGAAGCGGGCCTCTCCCGATCGGTCGCCTTGCCCCCTCTCCGCACCCTCGGCCTCTGGGCCGCCCTCGCCGCCGCGTCGGCGGCCGTGTCGTACGGCCTGATGCAGGCGCAGTTCCCGGCCGCGCTGCTGCTCGGGCCGATGATCGCGGCCATCGCCTTCGGCGTCGGCGGTTCGCGCCTGCGCGTCCCGCGGCCCGCGTTCCAGGCCTCCCAGGCGGCGATCGGCTGCCTCGTCGCGCACGCCGTCACCGGGCAGATCGCCCAGACCCTGATGGAGGACGGGCCGCTCATCGTCGCGGTCGTGCTGGTCACCGTCGCGGTCAGCGGCCTCGTCGGCTGGATCCTGACCCGCCTGCGCGTGCTCCCCGGGACCACCGCGGCCTGGGGCTCGTCCCCCGGCGGCGCCTCCGCCATGGTGGCGATGGCCGAGGATTTCGGCGCCGATCCGCGCCTCGTCGCCTTCATGCAGTACGTGCGCGTCGCCGCCGTGGTGTTCTCGGCCTCGCTGGCCGCCCGCTTCCTGATGGAGGCCCCGGTCCCGGGGGCGTCGGCCGGCGCCGGCGAGGTCACCGGTCCGCTCTCGCTGCTGGCGACGCTCGTTGTCGCCGCCGTCGGCGCGGGCGCGGCGCTCGCCCTGCGGGTTCCGGCCGGCGCGCAGATCGGGCCGATGGTGCTGGGCAGCCTGCTCCACGCTACCGGGCTCGTCCGGATGGCGCTGCCGGTGCCGCTCCTCGAACTCGCCTACGCCTGCATCGGGATCTACGTGGGGCTGCGCTTCACCCGTGAGACGCTGCGCCTGACCGTCACCGCCCTGCCGGGCATCCTGGCGGCGACCTTCTCGGTCATCGCCCTCTGCGCGGCGTGGGGCTGGGGACTGACCCTCCTGCTGCCCATCGACCTGCTGACCGCCATCCTCGCCACGAGCCCCGGCGGCCTCGACTCGGTGGCGATCATCGCGGTCGGCTCGAAGGCGGACGTCTCCTTCGTGCTGGCCGTCCAGACCCTGCGCCTGTTCGTGGTGCTGCTCACCGGCCCGCTGCTCGCCAAGTGGATCAGCCGGTCCGTGCCGGAGGCCGCCATCCGATGAACGCCCTGGTCCTCGCCTTCCTCAATTCCTGGCGCGGCCTGCGCCACGGCGCGCGCACCGAGCGGGCCGTGCGCCAGGAACTCGTGCTCCTGGCGCTCGGGATCCCGGTCGCGCTGTTCCTCGGCGCGACGCTCTGGGTGCGCGTCGCCCTGATGGTCAGCCTGCTGCTGATGCTGGCCGCGGAGTTCCTGAACACCGCCGTCGAGAAGCTCTGCGACCACGTCCATCCGGGCCATCACCCGATGATCGGGACCGTGAAGGACCTCGCCTCCGCCGGCACGTTCATGGCGCAGATGGCGGCGCTGCTCGTCTGGGTGGCGGCGCTGGTGGACCGTCTCGGCTGACCTGCCGCGCGCGGGGCGCGCTCGCATCCGCGGGCCGGAGGGTCTATCTGGCCGGCATCGCCCCGCGCATCGGCCGAGACTGCACACCGTGACGGACTACATCCGCAAGATCCTCACCGCCCGCGTCTACGACGTCGCGATCGAGAGCCCCCTCGATCCGATGCCGCGCCTGACGCAGCGGCTCGGCCGGCCGGTCCTGCTCAAGCGCGAGGATCTCCAGCCGGTTTTCTCGTTCAAGCTGCGCGGCGCCTACAACAAGATGTCGGGCCTGCACCCCGACCAGATCGCCCGCGGCGTCGTCTGCGCCTCGGCGGGCAACCACGCCCAGGGCGTCGCCCTCGCCGCCGCCAAGCTCGGCGCGCGGGCCGTCATCGTGATGCCGCGCACCACCCCCTCGATCAAGGTCGATGCCTGCCGGGCGCGCGGGGCCGAGGTCGTGCTGCACGGCGACGCCTTCGACGAGGCCCTGGCGCAGGCCAAGATCCTCGAGGCCGAGCAGGGCCTGACCTTCCTGCACCCCTTCGACGATCCGGACGTGATCGCCGGCCAGGGCACCATCGGCAAGGAGATCCTGGAGCAGCATACCGGACCGATCGAGGCGATCTTCGTGCCGGTGGGCGGCGGCGGGCTGGCCGCCGGGATCGCGACCTTCGTGAAGTACCTGAGGCCCGGCACCAAGGTGATCGGCGTCGAGCCCGAGGACGCCGCCTGCATGGCCGCCGCGCTCGCGGCCGACACCCGGGTCAGCCTGCCGAGCGTCGGCCTGTTCGCCGACGGCGTCGCCGTGCGGCAGGCCGGCGAGGAGACCTTCCGGCTCTGCCGCGAGCATCTCGACGAGGTCATCACCGTGGACACCGACGCCATGTGCGCCGCGGTCAAGGACATCTTCGACGACACCCGCGCGGTGTCCGAGCCCTCCGGGGCGCTGAGCCTCGCCGGCGCCAAGCTCTACGCGGAGCGCGAGGGCGGCGACGGCACGCTGATCGCCATCTCGTCGGGGGCGAACCTGAACTTCGACCGCCTGCGCCACATCGCCGAGCGCGCCGAGATCGGCGAGCAGCGCGAGGTCCTGATCGGCGTGACGATCCCGGAACGTCCGGGCGCCTATCGCGCCTTCATCCAGGCCCTCGGCCCGCGCGCCGTCACCGAGTTCAACTACCGCCACGCCCCGGGCTCCGAGGCGCAGATCTTCGTGGGCATCAACGTCGGCGGCGGCAAGCGCGAGAAGCAGGCGCTGATCGGCTCCCTGCGCGACGCCGGCTACCGCGTCCTCGACATGAGCGACAACGAGATGGCCAAGGTCCATGTCCGCTACATGGTCGGCGGCCGGGCCGTGGGGGTGGCGCACGAGCGCCTGTTCCGCTTCCAGTTCCCGGAGCGGCCGGGCGCGCTGATGAAGTTCCTCGAAGCGCTGGGCCCGGACTTCGACATCACGCTGTTCCACTACCGCAACCACGGCGCCGATTACGGCCGGGTGCTCGCCGGGATCGCGGTGCCGCCGGCCGAGCGCGCCCGCTTCGACGCCGTGATCGAGGCGCTCGGCTACCCGGCCACCGACGAGACCGAGAACCCGGCCTACCGCCTGTTCCTCGACGGCGAGGGCGCCGGGGCGCTCTGAGCCCCGGCGGCGGCTCGCACCGCATCACCCGCCGTCAGCTCTCCGCCACGTCGACGGAGGTGACGTCCGGCATCGCCCGCAGCTTCGCCGCGATGGTCTCGAAGCTCGTCCGCGACAGGCGCACGAAGGTGACGGTGACCTCGTCGAGGTCCGGGTCGGGGCCCGGATGGACCGTGAAGGTCCGGACGCGCGAGGCACGCTCGCCGGTCGCCGCCTGGAGGGTGTCGATCGACATGGTGCCGCGCTTGGCGGTCAGCCGCAGCGTCTGGGCGCGCATCCGGTCGCGCCAGCGCTCCTCGAAGGGCTTCACGCCGGCCAGGATGCCGACGATGAGCGCCGTCGCGGCGAGGGCCGGCACGTAGAGGCCGCTGCCGATCGCCAGCCCGATCGCCGCCACACCCCAGAGGCTCGCGGCCGTAGTGAGGCCCTTCACGACTTCGCCCCGCAGCAGGATCGTCCCCGCGCCGAGGAAGCCGATGCCGGAGACGACCTGCGCGGCGATCCGGGACGGGTCGAGGACGACGTGCTCGGCGCCCAGCACGTCGGCGAAGCCGAAGGCCGAGACTAGCATGATCAGGCAGGAGCCGACGCAGACCAGCATATGGGTCCGCAGGCCGGCCGCCCAGAGCAGCCGCTCGCGCTCCAGGCCGACCACACTGCCGAACAGCGCCGCCAGCGCCAGCCGGGCCACCATCTCGCCGTTGCCGATCAGGACCGCCTCCGTGCCTCCGCCCCGTGCGGATGGCGCGGATCCTTGCGGCTTTACCGCGGGCGGATCAAGCGATCCCGAGGGCCGCCTTCTCGACCTCGTAGGCGGCCCGCACCGCGGCGGCCCCGTAGGCGCGCTCCAGGCGCCGCACGGTGAAATGCGCCCGCGCGGTCGATTGGAAGTGGTTCATGAAGGCGGTGTTGACCGCCGCGCCGCCGAAGGCGCCGAGGATCGGCACCGCCTGCGCGGCGACCTTCTGGGAGACGACCAGACCGAAGCGCGCGGCGATCTGGGCGGTGAAGCGGATCAGCGCCGGCGCCGACTGGTCGAGGAGCGTCTTGCTCCCGGCGTAGCGCGCCGCCTCCGACAGGGTCTTGGCCAGCGCGGCGCGGACCGCGAAGTAGCCGCTCTCGGTGAGCGCCGAGCCCGCCTCGGTCTCCGCCATGGCCCGGCCGCCGAGGGCGAAGACCTGCACGCAGGCGAGCGCGCCTTCGGGGGTCTCGAGATCCTCCCCCTCCTCCCGGGCGATCTCGGCGATCGAGCGCAGCATCAGCGTGGTCGAGACCGGCAGCTCGACCGCCAGCGTCGCGAGGCCGAACGCGCCGCCGACCGCGCCCGAGAGCGCCGCCATCGCTCTGTGCTTGGCGTCGCCCGAGCCGAGCAGCCGCGCGAGACGGCTCTCGGCCTTCGCGGCCACACCGCCGAGACCCTCGCCCTCGGCGGGGACGAGTTCCTTGCGCGGCAGCGTCGCCAGCGCGACGCGCAGCGCGCCCCGCATGGCCACCTCGGTGCTGCGGCTGACGGCCTCGGTGACCGGGGTCGGCAGCGATCGGCCGATGATGTCGAGGGGCGCGCCGGCCGCCGCGGAGAGCCGCGCCGCGAGGCTCGGACGCTCTAGCACCTGCACGGCGCGGCGCAGGGCGGCGAGGTCCGCGTCGCTCAGCGCTATCTCTGGCGTCTCGGCCGGCAGCGTCTCGCCGGCGCGGGTGAGGTCGCTCGTGCTCATCCGTCGATCCCTGGATCTGTCCCGCTCACGCGGCCCCGGGGGCGCGCGCCGTGGTAGGAAGCTCGGGCCCCGGGATGCGGTTCCCCGGCTCCTGGGCGTCCCGCGCCGGGGCCGCGGCCTCCACCCGACCGCTCCGGCGCCCGACCGCGAGGCAGAGCACGAGGACGGGGATTCCCACGAGGGAGGT
Source organism: Methylobacterium sp. UNC300MFChir4.1 (assembly GCF_900110155.1). Lineage (NCBI taxonomy): Bacteria > Pseudomonadati > Pseudomonadota > Alphaproteobacteria > Hyphomicrobiales > Methylobacteriaceae > Methylobacterium > Methylobacterium sp. UNC300MFChir4.1. The sequence continues at coordinate 124,486 of NZ_FOCS01000010.1, forward strand.
CATGACGAAGAAGGCCGGGTAGCCGATCGCCGCGACCACGAAGCCCGACGAGCCCGCGATCAGCTTGCCCGGCAGCGCGTAGAGCGAGGAGAACAGCGCGTACTGCGTCGCCGCGTAGGCCGGGCTGGTGAGGCTCGACATGTAGGCGATCAGCACGATCCCCGCGAAGGAGCCGCAGAAGTTCTCGATCGAGATGGCCACGGTCAGGCGCCAGATCTCGGGCGCGCCGGCCGCCAGCCACGCGAAGGCGAGGTGGGAGGCGGCGGCCAGGAAGGCGCCCAGCAGCAGCGTCGGGAACAGGCCGAAGCGGGCGAGCGCCCAGCCGCCCGCGAAGCCGCCCGCGATGCCGACCCAGATGCCGTAGAGCTTGGTGACGGTGGCGATCTCCTTCAGGTCGAAGCCCAGCGTCCGGTAGAGCGGGCTCGCCATGACGCCCGACAGGAAGTCGGGCAGCCGGAACAGGGCCACGAGCAGGAGGATGCCCCAGAGCGCGCCGCCGAACCGGCCGTGCAGCTCGGTCAGCGGCTCCAGGATGGCGCGGCGCATCGACCAGAACCGGGACCGGCCGGGCGTCTCGGCGGGGGCCGCGCGCGGTCTGTCGAAGGCCGGGGCCAGCAGGGCGGCGATCATCCCGACCAGCATGAGGGCGGCCATGATCAGGTAGGCCAGCGTCCAGCCCCCCGCGGAGGCGATGAACAGCGCGCCCGCGCCGGCGCTGATCAGGCCGAGGCGGTAGCCGAGGTTCGAGGTCGCCGCCAGGATGCCCTGGAAGTCGCTGCCGGCGGCGTCGATGCGCCAACCGTCGATCACGACGTCCTGGCTCGCCGCGCAGAACGCCACCAGGAAGGCCCCGAGCCCGAGGAGGGCGAGGTTGGTCTTCGGGTCCGAGAAGGCCATCAGGATCAGGCACAGGGCGACCGCGGCCTGCGTCGTCACCATCCAGGCGCGGCGGCGCCCGAGCCGGGCGCTCAGCACCGGCACGTTCAGGCGGTCGATCGCGGGCGCCCAGAGGAACTTCAGCGAGTAGGGCAGCGCCACGTAGCTGAACAGGCCGATCGCCCGCACGTCGATGTCCGAGAAGGCGAGGCGGAGCGTGAACGTCCCCAGCACCAGGAGCAGCGGCAGTCCGGACGAGAATCCGAGTGCCAGCATGAGCGCGATCCGCCGGTCCTCGACGATGTCGCGGAGCCGGAAGCGACGCGTCGCCTGTGGCTGGTTCGCCATGGCATGGAACTCCTGAGCGTTCGTGGCCTTGATCCCGCGAAATCGTGGCAGCCTTACGCCGCACCTGTCTCCGCTGGATCGTGCTGTCTTGCGCCCCAATCTTGGTAGAAGCTTGCTTAACGCGGTGTCCACGTCCCGCGGTCGGAGCGCGATGGTGGCGCCGCCGGACGAACGGGGCCACCGCCTGACTGTGGAATGATGCGTTGAGTGCCCGATCCGAGACCGGTCCGCCCCTCGCGACGCTGGTCGACGCGTTCGCGTCGAGCCCGTCGCCGATGGTCATCACCGATGCGCGCGCGCCCGACAACCCGATCGCCTGGGCGAACGACGCGTTCCTGAGCGCCACGGGCTACGCCGCCGACGAGATCGTCGGGCGCAACTGCCGCATGCTGCAGGGGCCGGCCACGGACCGGTCGACGATCCAGCGGATCCGCGCGGCCGTCGAGTCCGCCGAGGCGATCTCGGTGGAGCTGCTCAACTATCGCAAGGACGGGTCGTCGTTCTGGAACGCGATGACCATCACGCCGGTGCGCGACGCCGAGGGGCTCGCCTACTTCTACGCCGCGCAGGCGGACATGACCCATGTCCACCAGATGGAAGTGTCGATGCGCGGCACCAACGACGAGCTGGAGCGCCTCGTCGCGGCGCGGACCCAGGACCTGACATCGGCGCTGGAGCAGAAGACCGCCCTCCTCCACGAGGTCGACCACCGGGTGAAGAACAATCTCCAGGTGATCTCGTCGCTGATGCTCCTGAAGGCCCGGCGCACGCCCGAGGGCGAGGCGCGCGACGCGCTCCAGGGCATGGCGGAGCGGATCGGCGCCCTCTCGACCGCCCACCGGATGCTCTACTCCGAGGGCGACTGCACGCACTTCAACCTCGGCGACTTCGCGGCCGAGTTCCTGGCCGACATGAATGCCGGCCTGGACCCGGAGCGGCGCCGGGTGGAGGCCGATGTCGAGCCGATCGCGGTGGCCGCCGCGATGGCGGCGCCTCTCGCGCTGATGATCCACGAATTGACGGCCAACGCCCTGCGCCACGCCTTCCCGGGCGAGCGCGAGGGGCGCGTGTCGATCGTCGCCCGCCGCACCGAGGGCGGGATGCACATGACGATCCGCGACGACGGCGTCGGCGTCGCCGCGGCGGCCCCGAACCCGGCGGGGTTCGGGCGCAATCTCGTGGAGATGGTGGTTCGGCAGATGCGCGGGACCATCGCCTGGGCGGATGCCGGCCCGGGCACGACCGTCGAGATCGACATCCCGCTCCAGCAGCCGGCTTGAGAAATCGACGTGGAGGCATCAAGCTCGTCGGCCGCGGGGCCGGAGGACGAAGAGCGCATGGGGACCGGGAACGCCGCCGCGGACGCCGCCCTCCGCATCCTCGTGGTCGAGGACGAGGCCCTGATCGCCCTCGAGCTGGAATGCCTGCTGGACGATCTCGGGCACGTCACCGTCGGCGTCGCCGGCAACGCGACGGAGGCCATCGCGATGGGCCGGTCCACGGCGCCCGACGTCGCCCTCGTCGACATCCACCTCGTCGACGGCCCGACCGGCATCGACGTGGCCCGGGCGCTCTCGGCCGACCGGCGCACCACCGTGGTGTTCATGACCGCCAACGCCAAGCGCATCCCGGCCGATTTCGCCGGCGCGATCGGGGTGATCGCCAAGCCTTATTCCGAGCGCGTCGTGGCCAGCACCCTCGACTACGTGGCCGATCGCCGGGCCGGCCGCGACGGGCCGGCCTGCCCGGACGGGTTCTCGCCCGCGCCCGTCTGAGATTCTTCGGGTCAGGCCCCCGGCGCGCGGCCCACGGGTCTCAGCCCCGCGCCGCCCGCTCGCGCTTCAGCCGGTAGAGCGCGTCCAGCGCCTCGCGCGGCGTCAGCGCGTCCGGGTCGATCCCGTCGAGCAGCGCGCCCAGCGGATCCTCCGGCGGCGGCTCCGGCGGCGGGGGTGGCGCGAGGGCCGCGAAGAGCGGCAGGTCGTCGATCCGGGCGCGGGCGGGACGGCCCCGCTCGGCCTTCTCCAGGCTCTTGAGGATCGCCCCGGCCCGGGTCACGACGCTGCCCGGGAGGCCGGCGAGCCGTGCCACCTGCAGCCCGTAGCTGCGCTCGGCGACGCCCGGCACGACCTCGTGCAGGAACACGACGCCGTCCCGGTGCTCGGCCACCTTCAGGGTGGCGTTCTCCAGCCGCGCCAGCCGGTCGCCCAGCGCCGTCAGCTCGTGGAAATGCGTGGCGAACAGCGCCCGGCAGGCATTCACCTCGTGGAGGTGCTCCAGGCAGGCCCAGGCGATCGACAGGCCGTCGAAGGTCGCGGTGCCGCGGCCGATCTCGTCCAGGATCACCAGGGAGCGCCGGGTCGCCTGGTTGAGGATCGCCGCGGTCTCGACCATCTCGACCATGAAGGTCGATTGCCCCCGGGCGAGGTCGTCGGCGGCGCCGACGCGGGAGAACAGCCGGTCGACCCGGCCGATCCGCGCCTCCGCGGCCGGCACGAAGGCGCCGATCTGGGCGAGCACCGCGATCAGCGCGTTCTGGCGCAGGAAGGTCGACTTGCCGCCCATGTTGGGGCCGGTGATCAGGCGGATCCGGCCGCGCGTGTCGCCGGACAGGTCGCAGTCGTTGGCGATGAACGGCTCGCCGGCCCGGCGCAGGGCCGCCTCGACCACCGGGTGGCGGCCGCCGACCACGACGAAGCTGAGCGAGTCGTCGACCACGGGACGCCGCCAGTCGAGCTCGACGGCGAGTTCCGCGTGGCTCGCCGCCACGTCGAGCCCGGCCAGCGCCTCGGCCACCTCGGCGACGGGCTCGGCCTGGGCCAGCACACGGGCCGCGAGGTCGTCGAAGACGGCGGCCTCCAGGGCCAGGGCCCGGTCGGAGGCGCCCGAGATCTTCGATTCGAGCTCGCCCAGCTCGACGCTGGTGAAGCGCATCGCGTCCACCATGGTCTGGCGATGGACGAACTCGCTCTGCAGGCCCTTCAGGCAGGCCTCGCCGACCGATTGCGGGACCTCGATGAAGTAGCCCAGCAGGTTGTTGTGCTTGATCCGCAGGGTCCGGCAGCCGGTCTGCTCGGCGTAGCGCGCCTGAAGGGCCGCGATCACCTTGCGGGAATCCTGTCCGAGGGTCCGCGCCTCGTCGATCTCCGGGTGGTAGCCCGTGCGGACGAAGCCGCCGTCGCGCCGGCTCAGGGGCAGCTCGTCGGCGAGCGCCGCCGCCAGGGTCGCGATGAGCGCCCGGTCGGCCTCGGCCAGATGCTCGGCCAGCCGGGCGAGTTCCGCCGGGAGGCCGTTCATGGCGGCGAGGCGCGCGCCGAGATCCGCCGCGACCGCGAGGCCGTCGCGGATGGCCGCGAGGTCCCGAGGACCCGCGCGACCGAGCCCCGTCCGCGAGAGCGCCCGCGCGAGGTCGGGCGCGCGGGCCAGGGCGTCGCGCAGGAAGCCGCGCAGGCGCGCGTCCTCCACCAGATACGCCACCGCGGCGTGCCGCCGGGCGATGGCGTCGAGATGGGTCAACGGGCCCGCGAGGTGCTCGGCGAGCAGCCGCGCCCCGTTCGCCGTCACGGTCCGGTCGATCGTGGCGAGGAGGCTCCCGGCGCGCTCGCCCGACAGGGTGCGGGTGAGTTCGAGATTGGCCCGCGTCGCCGCGTCGATCGCCAGGGTGGCGCCGCCATCCTCGCGGGTCGGGACCGCCAGGGGCGGACGGGCCGCGAGCTGCGTCCGGGCGATGTAGAGCAGCGCCGCCCCGGCGGCCGCGATCTCGGCCCGGGTGAACTGGCCGAACCCCTCCAGGGTCGAGACCCCGTACTGCTCGCGCAGGCGCCGCTCGGCGGCCGCGGGCTCGAGCTCGGCCTGCGCCAGAGGTACGACGGCCGCGCGGCTCTCCTGCCAGAGGCGCGCCAGGGCCGGATCGGCGTGGATCGCCTCCGACAGGACGATCTCCCGCGGGTCGTGCCGGGCGATGGCGCCGGACAGGTCGCCGCCCGCGACCTCGCTGAGGGAGAAGCGGCCCGTGGAGATGTCCACCGCGGCCAGGCCGTAGGCGACCGCCCCCTCCCCCGTCTTCCGGCGGCCGATGGCCAGGAGGAGGTTGGCGCGGGCCGGGTCGAGGAGCCGGTCCTCGGTGATCGTGCCGGGCGTGACGAGCCGCACGACCTCGCGGCGGACCACGGATTTCGGCCCGCGCTTCTTGGCCTCGGCCGGATCCTCGGTCTGCTCGCACACCGCCACGCGGTGGCCGAGGGCGATGAGTCGGTTGAGATAGTCGTCGGACCGGTCGACCGGCACGCCGCACATCGGGATCTCGCCGCCCGCGTGCTTGCCGCGCTTCGTCAGGACGATGCCGAGGGCCCGGGACGCGATCTCCGCGTCCTCGAAGAACAGCTCGTAGAAGTCGCCCATCCGGTAGAACAGCAGGCAGTCCGGATTGGCGGCCTTGATCTCGATGTACTGCGCCATCATCGGCGTCGCGCCGGCCGGGTCCAGGCCGGGCGTGGGCGTCGTGTCGGCGGCGGGGCGGACGGCGGTTCTGGCCATGCCGCCTCTTAGCAGAGCGACGCCGGCGAATCAGGCCGGGCGAACCGATGCGACTGGGGAGAAGGCGCCCGGACTCCGCATCGCCGGTGGATGGCGCCCGGATCCGCCACAGCCTGCGCGGAATCCGGGCGCGGTCGCGATGTCAGTAGCGCGGGCCGCCCGTGGTGTTGCCGAGCTGCTGCTGGTAGCCCGGGCGCGACGGGTTGCGGGCGTTCGGGTTGCCGTGGCGCATCGTGTTCATGCGCCGCATCCGGCGCTCGTGCCGGGTCGAGTGATGGCGGTGCATCCGGTGATGATGCATGCGGTGATGGCGATGCATCGCCACGGTCTCGACCATGTCGGATCCGGCGAAGCCGGGCTGCGCGATCGCGGGCGCGGCCTGCGACGCGACGGTTCCGGCCAGGAGGCCGCCGAAGACCACACCCGCGGTCAGGAAAGAACGAAAAGACATCGTGGAGTAGCTCCGATCAGCCCTCATGGGCCACCACCAAGTGACAAGTGCTCGTCATGTTCCGGAGCGGCGAGCGAAAAATAGTACGTGGCTTCCGAGAAGCGAACGGATTACCGCACCGCCCGACGCGCGTCCGCACCCGCCGGCGCGGAGACTTGCGAGATCCGGCCGTGCATTGAATATCGCTCTACAACTTGCCCGCGTGGACCGGCCCGCTTTCACGCGGGTGCAAGGCGGCTAGCGGAGGAACGCGCCGAGGTCGGCGTTGACCGCCTCGGGCTCCTCGTGGGCGAGCCAGTGGCTGGCCCGCTCGTACCAGCGGAGCCGGCCGGCGTCGCAGTACGCGAGGCTCGCCTCCGCCAAGCCGGGCTGCAGCGCCGTATCCCGTCGCCCCCAGAGGATCAGCACCGGCACGCGCACCCGCGGCGGCCGCGCCCGGGGCAGCTGCACAAGGGCCCGGTACCAGTTCAGCATGCCGGTCATCGCGCCGGGCCGGAGCCACGCCGCGACGTAATGGTCGAGATCGGCCTGCGCGAAGGTGCCGGGCCAGCTGGAGGTCGTCAGCGCGCGCCGCAGGGCCCGGCCGCGATCCGCCGTGAGCAGCCGCTCGGGCAGGCGCGGGAGCTGGAAGAGGCCCACATAGGTGCTGCGCAGCCACTGACCGGGATGGCGGCGCATGTAGGCGCCGACGATCGCGGGATGCGGCGCGTTGAGGATCGCCAGCCGGTCGATCCGCTCGGGGTGGCGGCTCGCCACCCACCACGCGACGAGGCCACCCCAGTCGTGGCCGACGAGCCGCACCGTGGGCGCGCCGTAGGCGTCGGCCAGGGCCAGGACGTCGCCGGCTAGCCGGTCCAGGTGGTAGGCGGCGATCCCCGCCGGCTTGTCGCTGAGGCCGTAGCCGCGCTGATCCGGTGCGATGATCCGCAGCCCCGCCTCGGCGAGCGGCCCGATCTGGTGGCGCCAGCCGTACCAGGATTCCGGGAAGCCGTGCAGCAGGATCGTCGGCGGCCCCGTCTCGGGGCCTGCCTCGGCCACGTGCAGGCCGACCTCCGGCAGGGCGATCCGGCGAAACCTCACTCCCGCGACGGTCATCCTCGCGCGCGCTCCGTCATGTCGGGCCCCCCCGCGGCGGAGAACGCGCGCATCCTCCGGTCCGGTCCGCTCAGAAGCCGAGCGCGGCGCCGTCACCGGCGTCCGGGGAGAGCTGGTCGCGCAGACGCTCCGGCGCGGTCCGCGTCCAGAGGCACAGCAGCACGAAGGCGGCGCCGTGCAGGAGGGCGTGCGGCCCGGAATGGTCGGCTGCGGCGCGCCGGTCCGGCGCGGAACCGGGCACGGCGCCGGTCGGGGTCTTGGCAGGATGGGTCATGGTTCCGGTCTCCCGATGACGTGTTGCACCGGAGATCGTCGGCGGATGGTCCGGGTTACAGGGCCGCGGGCGCCGCGCGTGCGCCGCCGCACGCGGACATCTCAGCGCACCGGGTCAGAGCACCGGGTCAGCGCACCCGTTCAGCGCATCGGATCGAGCCAGCGCGCGAGGGTCCCGGTCGCGATGCCCGCGCGGGTCTCCCGGTAGCCGAGCTCCGCCGATTCCCGGAAGCGCGACCACGCCCGCAGGTCGATGCCGGAGAGCTGCGGCTTCAGCACGGCGGTCGCGTGGGCCGCCGCCATCAGGCTCTGCGCGTCGCTCGACACGGTGGCGGCGCGCAGGAGCAGCGGGGCCAGGCCCGGCATCGCCAGCGGCGAGCCGATCAGCCTGCGCATGAGCCGGCCGCTCCACCCGCGCCGCGGCATGTCCTGGAACGCCCGGTCGGTCCCGACATCGACGGCCAGGACCGGGCCGCGCTCCAGCCCGGCGGCGACGTCGGCCGGCAGGTTGTTCATCATGCCGCCGTCGACCAGGACGCCCTCGTCGCACAGCACGGGCGGCAGGAGGCCGGGGATCGCGATGCTGGCGCGCAGGGCCTTCGGCAGGTCGCCCGAGCGGTGCACCATGGTGTTGCCGGTCGTCAGGTTCGACGAGACGCAGAAGAACGGCAGCCAGAGGTCCTCGATGCGCACGCCGCCGTAGCGCGCCGCGAGGCCGGCATCGACCTTTGCGCCGCGGGTCAGCGCGTGCAGCGGCAGCGTGTAGTCGTTGATCGGGTTGCTGGTGGCGAAGAACGCCTCGATCTGGGCCTGGATCTCCGCGACGCTCCAGCCCATGGCGAGGCTCGCCGCGATGATCGCGCCCATGCTGGTCCCGCCCACGAAGTCGGGCGCGCAGGACACCTCGTCGAGGGCCTTGAGCACCCCGAGATGGGCGAGCCCCCGCGCCCCGCCGCCGCCGAGGACGAGGCCGCGCGCCGACCCGCTGGCGAGCCGCGCGAGGCGATGCAGATCCCCCCGGTCGCCGTCCCGGACCTGGATGCGCATCGCCGCGGGCAGCGCGGCGACCTCCGGATGCAGGGCCCTCGGGCGCCGGGCCGCGGGGTCCTGGCGCACGACGAGGTCCATGCGGATCCAGTCGGAGCGCACCCGGTCGAGATAGGCCGCCGCGCCCGGCCGGGGCGGCGCGCCGGGCTCGGCGAGGAGCAGGACATGGTCGCCCCGCCGCTGGCTCTGCCGGCACCAGGGGCAGTCGATGTCGTGCGCCGCGAAGATCGTGCGCGCGTGGGCGCCCTCGAAGGCCTGGAACCACGCCTCGTCGGCGCCCTCCGGCCAGTCGGTGAGGCAGCCGGTCTTCCCGGGCAGCAGGGCGTCGAAGGCGGCGGCGAGCTGCCGCGCCACCCGCGCCGGATCGGGCCCCTCGGTCACGGCCAGGATCGTGAAGATCCGCGGTGCGTGGTGGACCGAATGGCCGTCGTAGATCGCCCGCAGGCGGTCGGCGAGCATCCGGGCGAAATAGAGGAGCGTGTGCGGGTGCTCGGCGATCACCGCCTCGAAGGCGTCGCGGGTGAGTTGCAGGAGGTGCGAATCGCGCAGCGCCATAACGGTCGCCGCCCGCGGGGCGTCCGACAGCAGGGCCATCTCGCCGAAGGTCTCGGGCGGCCGCAGGCGCGCGATCCGGGTCGGCCGCCCGGCATGGTCGCGGGCCGAGACGCCGACCGCGCCGGAGACCAGCGTGTACAGGGCGTCCCCGGTCTCGCCCTGCTCGAACAGGGTCCGGCCGCCCGGCACCGCCACCGGCACCATCCGGGCCCGCACGGCCGCGACCGCCGGCGCGTCGAGGCCGGCGAGGAACGGGATCTCGGGGGCGCTCACGCCGGGACCGCCGCGTCGCCCGTCCCGAGCAGGCCTGCCGACGAACCCTGCCCCATTGTTCCGTTCCCGTCCCCGTGTCTTTCGACCACCATAGCGCATGGCGGCCGCCGGTACGCCCCGTGACCGCGGCCCGCATCTGAAACGCCGACGCCTTCGCGCGGCGGCGGCCATCCGCTACAGGCGGTGAAACACCGGAACCGGGAGGAACGCATGTCGGGGCTTGAGCGGATCGCGATCGTGACCGGGGCCGGGACGGGTGTCGGCAAGGCCGCCGCCCTGGCGCTCGCCGACGCCGGATGGCGCGTCGTCCTCTCGGGGCGGCGTCAGGCTCCCCTCGAGGAGGTCGCCGCGCGGATCGGTCACGGGGCCCTGGCGGTCCCGACCGACGTGACCGATCCCGACTCGATCGCCGCCCTGTTCACGCGCACCAAGGCGGAGTTCGGCCGGCTCGACCTGCTGTTCAACAATGCCGGGATCGGCGCTCCGGCGGTCCCGCTGGAGGATCTGCCCCTCGAGACCTGGCGGCAGGTGGTCGACACCAACCTCACGGCGCTGTTCCTGTGCACGCAGCACGCCTTCCGGATCATGCGCGACCAGGATCCCCGGGGCGGCCGGATCATCAACAACGGCTCGATCTCGGCCCACGCGCCCCGACCGAACTCCATCGCCTACACGGCGACCAAGCACGCCGTGACCGGGCTGACCAAGGCGACCTCCCTCGACGGCCGGGCCTACGACATCGCCTGCGGCCAGATCGATATCGGCAACGCCGACACGCCCATGGGCGGCAAGATGAAGGCCGGCGTCCCGCAGGCGGACGGCTCCCTGCGGGCCGAGGCGGTGATGGATCCGGACCATGTCGGTCAGGCCGTGCTGTCCATGGCGAGCCTGCCGCTGGAGGCCAACGTGCAGTTCATGACCATCATGGCCACCAAGATGCCGTTCGTCGGCCGCGGCTGAACCAACGCGGTTTCCGGGCCCGCGCGGCGACGCCGCGCTGAACTGCTTGGCGGTGCGGACACGCGATCCGGCCTGCCCTGATCCGATCGAGCGGACCGGTCATCGCCGCCGTGCCGATCGGCCGGCCGCGCCCCGTGGCCCACGCGACCCCATCGCGCCGACCGGCGATCGAATCCGGGCCTGAATCCGCGGCGCGCTCCACACACACCTGAGGCTGCGCCGCGAGACGGGGCGCCGCGCGTGCCGATTGACGGCCCGTTCTATAACTCATACAAATCGAATGCCCGAGCTTCTCAAGGTCCGGGCTTGGCCCTCGAAGAGGCTGCCGGCGGCGCCCGAATCGCGCCTCTGCCTGCCAACCCGGCCAAGCTTGCCGGATCGGCTCCCGCAGGGATATTCGGTCGGGCAGTGGATGGGTGTCGGCCATAGACAAGGTAAGTAAAACATCGAGTTTTAATTATAGAAAATAATCAATCGACAATAATGGAAGCACGGACTCGCTTCGATTGAAGTCGAAGTCCGGCTGCGAAGCGATAGGGGGGATTATGATCGCCAGGCAGACGGTTCTCAAATACATCCTGGGCCTGTCGCTCCTCGGCGTGTCCGCCGCGACATCCGCGCAGGCGGCCGGCGGGGATCCGATCGGGGTCGCCATGCCGACCAAGTCGTCGCAGCGCTGGATCGACGACGGCAACAACATCGTCAGGCTTCTGAAGGCCAAGGGCTACAAGCCGGATCTGCAATACGCGGACGACGACATCCCGACCCAGCTCGCCCAGATCGAGAACATGCTCACCACCGGCGTGAAGATCCTGGTGATCGCTTCCATCGACGGCACGACCCTCAGCGATGTGCTGTCCAAAGCGAGCGAGCGCGGCGTCAGGGTCATCGCCTACGACCGGCTCATCCGGGAGACGCCGAACGTCGATTACTACGCCACCTTCGACAACTACAAGGTCGGCGTTCAGCAGGCGACATCCATCGTCGACGCCCTCGGCCTGAAGGACGGGAAGGCGCCCTTCAACATCGAACTGTTCGGCGGTTCGCCCGACGACAATAACGCATACTTTTTCTACGACGGCGCCCTGTCGGTGCTGAAGCCCTACCTCGACGCGAAGAGGCTCGTTGTGCGCTCGGGCCAGTTCGGCATGGACAAGGTGTCCACCCTGCGCTGGGACGCCGCGACCGCCCAGGCGCGGATGGATAACCTGCTCTCGGCCTATTACGGCAACGCCCATCTGGATGCCGTGCTCTCGCCCTACGACGGCATCTCCACGGCGATCCTCTCGTCGGTGAAGAGCGTGGGCTACGGGTCGGGCGGCGTGAAGCTGCCGGTGATCAGCGGCCAGGACGCCGAGCTGCAATCGGTCAAGTCGATCATCGCCGGTGAGCAGACGGCGACGATCTTCAAGGACACCCGGGACCTGGCCAAGGTGACGGTGGCGATGATCGACGCCATCCAGGCGGGCCGACAGCCCGAGGTCAACGACGTGAAGACCTACGACAACGGCAAGAAGATCGTCCCGTCCTACCTGCTCACGCCGGTGATCGTCACCCGGGCCAACTGGAAGCCGGCCCTGATCGACACGGGCTACTACACGCTCGACCAGCTCAAGTGACCGATGCCGGGGCGGAGCCCGGTCGCTCCGCCCGATCCGATCCCCGCCGCGACGGCTGTCGCGCGGGCCGAACGTGCAGTCCGAGCTGGTAGGCGCCGTATGCAGCCCGTTCTCGAAATGCGGGGAATCACCAAGACCTTCCCCGGCGTGAAGGCCCTCTCCGACGTCAACCTGACCGTCGAGCCCGCCGAGATCCTCGCCCTGGTCGGCGAGAACGGCGCGGGGAAGTCGACGCTGATGAAGGTGCTGAGCGGCGTGTATCCCTACGGGTCGTACACGGGTGACATCACCTACGAGGGGCGGCCGGGCCGCTTCCGGGACATCACGGACAGCGAGCGCCTCGGCATCGTGATCATCCACCAGGAACTCGCCCTGGTGCCGTATCTGTCGATCGCCGAGAACATCTTCCTCGGCAACGAGCCGGCCCGGTTCGGGGTCATCGACCGGGATCGTGTCCAGGCCCGCGCCCGCGCGCTGATGGCGATGGTGGGGCTCGACGAGAGCCCCGACACCCTCGTCACACATCTCGGGGTCGGCAAGCAGCAGCTCGTGGAGATCGCCAAGGCGCTCTCCAAGGAGGTGAAGCTCCTGATCCTCGACGAACCGACCGCGTCGTTGAGCGAGACCGACAGCGAGGCCCTGCTGCAGCTCCTGCTGCGCTTCAAGGCGCAGGGCATCGCCTCGATCCTGATCTCCCACAAGCTCAACGAGATCGCCAAGGTGGCCGACCGGATCACGGTCCTGCGCGACGGCAGCACCGTCGAGACCCTCGACTGCCGCGGCGGCGCGATCGACGAGGACCGCATCATCCGGGCGATGGTCGGCCGCACGCTGGAGAGCCGCTACCCGGTCCGCACGCCGCGGATCGGCGCGGTGCTGATGGAGGTGCGCGACTGGACGGTCCACCACCCCGTCCACGCCGACCGGGCGGTGGTGCGCGACGTCGACCTGAGCCTGCGCCGGGGCGAGATCGTCGGGATCGCGGGCCTGATGGGCTCCGGCCGGACCGAGCTCGCCATGAGCCTCTTCGGCCGGTCCTACGGCCGGGACATCCGGGGCACGGTCCGGATCGAGTGCGTCGAGGTCGACGTCTCGACGATCGACCGGGCGATCGCGGCCGGCCTCGCCTACGTCACCGAGGACCGCAAGCAGCTCGGGCTCGTGCTGGGCGAGGACATCGCCCGGAACACCACCCTGGCGAACCTGCCCGGGATCTCCACCGCCGCGGTGATCGACGAGGCGGCCGAGCACCGGGTCGCGACCGGCTACCGCACCAAGATGCGCATCCGCTCCGTCGGGGTGACGCAGCAGACCGTGAACCTGTCGGGCGGCAACCAGCAGAAGGTCGTGCTGAGCAAGTGGCTGTTCACCCGGCCCAAGGTGCTGATCCTCGACGAGCCGACCCGCGGCATCGATGTCGGCGCGAAGTACGAGATCTACAGCATCATCAACGAGCTGGCCGAGGACGGCCGCGGCGTCCTCCTGATCTCCTCGGAGATGCCGGAACTGCTCGGCCTCTGCGACCGCATCTACGTGATGAACGAGGGGCGCTTCGTGGGCGAATTCGACCGCGCCGAGGCCAGCCAGGAAGCGATCATGCGCGCGATCATGCGCTCCAGGGGTCTGAACGAATGACCGACATCACAGTGAGCAAGTCCGTGAGCCCCGGCCACGACATCGTCCCGGCGGGTGCGGCCGGGGTCCGGCGCGGCCGCCTGCCGATGGCGCAGCTGCGCGCCTACGGGCTCGTCGTCGCGCTGGCGGCGATCACGCTGTTCTTCGAGGTCGCGACGGGCGGCGTCCTGTTCCAGCCGCTGAACCTGACCAACCTGATCCTCCAGAACAGCTACGTCGTCGTGATGGCGCTCGGGATGCTGCTGGTCATAGTGGCCGGGCATATCGACCTGTCGGTCGGCTCGGTGGTCGGTTTCGTGGGGGCGCTCGCCGCCCTGCTGATGGTCCGCTTCCACGTCGACTCGTTCTCTGCGGCCGTCCTGTGCCTCGCGGTGGGCGCGGTCATCGGCGGTCTGCAGGGCTACTTCGTGGCCTACCTCGCCATCCCGAGCTTCATCGTCACCCTGGCCGGCATGATGGTGTTCCGCGGCCTGACGCAGGTGCTGCTGCAGGGGGCCTCCATCGGACCGTTCCCGGAGGTGTTCCAGCTCCTCGCCAAGGGCTTCCTCGTCAACGGCGCCGGACCCTGGACCGCAGTCCTGATCGCCGCCGCGCTGGTCGCGACGCTGACCGGGCTGAACTGGCGACGGCGGCAGGCTCGGCTGCGGAACGGGAGCCCGGCCGAGTCCCCGGCGGCGTTCATCGGCCGCAACGGCGTGACCGCCATCCTGATCCTGGCCTTCGCCTGGCAGATGAGCGCGTACCGGGGCCTGCCCAACGTGCTCCTCGTGCTGCTGGCGCTGGTGACGCTCTACGGCTTCGTGACGACGCGGACGACGATCGGGCGCCGGATCTACGCGCTGGGCGGGAACATCAAGGCCGCGCGCCTCTCGGGGATCAAGACCGAGCGGCTGACCTTCCTGACCTTCGCCAACATGGGCGCGCTGGCGGGCCTCGCCGGCATGATCTTCGTCGCCCGGCTCAACACCGCGAACTCGAAGGCCGGCGTCGGGATGGAGCTCGACGTGATCGCGGCCTGCTTCATCGGCGGCGCCTCGGCGGCGGGCGGCATCGGCAAGGTCTCGGGCGTCGTGATCGGCGCCTTCATCATCGGAATCATGAACAACGGCATGTCGATCCTGGGGATCGGCGTCGACTGGCAGCAGGTGATCAAGGGTGTCGTCCTGCTCGCCGCCGTGTGCCTCGACGTCCACAACAAGACCAACCGGCTCTGACCGGCGCCGCGCGCTCCGCGGTCCCGCCTCCGGTTCGGATGGCCCCGATCGGGACGGCGCGGGTCCGCCTCGCGGAGGGTGTCGATCCGGCGGTGCCGCGATCGCTTGTGGCGTGCCCCGCGTGGTCGTGGCGCAGTGTTCGCGGAGGTCGGGCCGCCGGGCCCGGCCCGGCCGCCCGAGGCGGCGGCCGGGTTTCCGCCGCCCGGCGCGATCAGGTCTTGCGGGCGACCGTGAAGCGGGCGGCGTCGCGCAGGACGCGGGCGCCCTCCCCCCAGGACGACACCGCGTCCTCGCAGACGCCGACGAGGCGGTCGCACTCGGCGCGGGCCCCGTCGATGCCGAGACGGTCGACGAGCGTCGCCTTGCCGGCATCCTTGTCCTTGCCGGTGGCCTTGCCCATGGCCTCGGGCGAGGCCTCCCGGTCGAGGATGTCGTCGGCGATCTGGAAGGCCTGCCCCAGGGCGAGGCCGTAGCGCAGGAGTGCGGCCTGCTGGTCCTTGTCGGCACCGCCGACGATCGCGCCGGCCTCCACCGAGAAGGCCAGGATCGCGCCGGTCTTCATCGCCTGCATCCGCAGGGTGTCGTCCACGTCCATGTTGGCCGCGCCGAACCGGCCCTCGGCGGTGAGGTCGAGGAGCTGGCCGCCGACCATGCCGCCGAGGCCCGAGGCCCGGGCGAGGCCGAGCACGAGGTCGGCGCGGATGCGCGCATCCGGCTGCCAGGTCGGGTCGGCCACGATCTCGAAGGCCAGCGTCTGCAGGGCGTCGCCGACGAGGATGGCGGTGGCCTCGTCGTAGGCCTTGTGGACCGTGGGCTTGCCGCGGCGCATGTCGTCGTCGTCCATCGCCGGCAGGTCGTCGTGGACGAGGCTGTAGCAGTGGACCAGCTCGACGCCGGCACCGGCGGCGAGGGCGGCGGCCTCGGAGCCGCCGAGCATCCGGGCGGTCTCGATGGCGAGGAACGGCCGGAGACGCTTGCCGCCGCCGAGCACGGCGTGCCGCATGGCCTCCATCAGGCGGGGCGGCCGGGCGATCTCGCCGGCGCCGACCGCGGGGCCGAGCCGCTCGACCAGGAAGGTCTCGACCGTGCCGGCGACCTCCGTCAACCTGTGGGTAAAATCGGCGGCCGGCGTGACTGCCTTGACCGAACCGGTCGGTGCCTGCGTTGAGGGGGTCGGGGTCATCGGGCTTACGTCCGGTCCTGGCCTTGCGAAAACCAATCGGGTGTCAGTTGGGCGGGGACGGACTCACGGTGGACGGGGCTCGACGCAGGCGGGAGACGGCAGGTCGCGACCTCCCGCTCGCGCGCCCGCGCCGTTCCCGTCGCGTCCGACAGCTTGTGGGAGCGCTGCTGCTGCTCCCCGCCGTCGGGTTCGTCCTCGCGCTGACGTTGGCGCTCGTCTATAGCGCGGTGATGCCGCCGTCGACCCTGATGCTGGGACGGTGGTTGACGCTTCAGCCGGTGAGTTGGGATCCGGTCCCGCTCTCCGCCATCGCGCCGGTCCTGCCGCAGGCGGTGATCGCCTCGGAGGATCAGCGCTTCTGCCTGGATCACGGGGTCGATTTCGGCGCGATCCGCGACGTGGTCGAGGACGAGGATTCCCCGAGCCGCGGCGCCTCCACGATCGCCATGCAGACGGTGAAGAACGTCTTCCTGTGGCCCGGCCGCTCCTACATCCGGAAGGCCATCGAGATCCCGCTGGCGCTGGCGCTCGACACGCTCTGGGGCAAGCGCCGGATGATGGAGATCTACCTCAACGTCGCCGAGTGGGGCGACGGGATCTACGGCGCGCAGGCCGCGAGCCGGCACTGGTTCGGCAAGGACGCGAGCCGGCTGACCCGCAACGAGGCCGCCCTCCTCGCCGCCGTGCTGCCGAACCCGATCACCCGCAGCGCCGGCCGGCCCTCCCCCGGGGTGCGCCGCCGGGCCGCGCGGATCCAGGCGATGATGGGACAGATCGACGGCCTCACGGGCTGCTTGCGGCGGTAGCAGGGGGCGACTCGCCTCTGTAAGACGGGCCTTCCAAGCGTGAGAGCCGGGACCGATACACGATGAGCGATGCCGTCTACGACCTGAGCCTGGAGCGCATCGCCCTGATCCGCCGGATGGTCGTCGCCTGGGACGGCGCCGAGCCGGGGGCGCCGACCATCCACCCGGCCGCCCCCTATGGCAGCCTCGACCGCGACGGCGACATCGCCAACGTCACCGGCGACGACGAGGGCGCCGAGGAGGAGCACCGGTCGCTCGAGGACGGCCTCGCCGTCTTCGTCCAGAACGGGCAGCTGAAGCCGGGCCGGTACCAGTACCACAATGGTCTGGCCAAGCTCGATCCGGGCGCCGTGGGCGACGTCTTCCGGGACGCGGCCACCGGCGAGACCCCGGACGTCATCACCTTCGCGGTGACGCCCGAGCACCTCGCGCTGATCCCGCAGCTGAATATCGGGTGGAACGCCGAGCAGGGGGTGCCGCGCGTCGACCCGGAGCGGCCCTACGGCGCGGACGGCGCCTACACCGCGGCCATGAAGCGCCTTCTCGCCGCCGTGCCGGGCGCGGCCGCGAACGACGACGAGGACGCGGAGACGCGGCTCGTGCGCCTCCATCGCGAATTGCAGCCGGCCCTGCAGATCTTCCTGCGCTACGCCGATCTCGGGCCCGGCGACTTCCGTCGGGCCGCCGAGCGCTGGCTCCCCGCCTGACGGCTACCTCCGGTCGCTGCCGCCCGCGCGGCGGCGACCGGCAGCGGGCTCAGCCCTCGCGCTTCCTGCGCTGGGCCAGCGTGCGAAGCCGCAGGGCGTTGAGCTTGATGAAGCCCGCCGCGTCGCGGTGATCGTAGGCGACGGCGCCCTCCTCGAAGGTCACGAGGTCCTGGTCGTAGAGCGAGTGCGGACTCTCGCGGCCGATCACGTGGACGCCGCCCTTGTAGAGCTTCAGCCGCACCGTTCCGGTGACCTTCTCCTGGCTCTTGTCGATCAGGGCCCGGATCATCTCGCGCTCCGGCGAGAACCAGAAGCCGTTGTAGATCAGCTCGGCGTATTGCGGCATGAGCTGGTCCTTGAGGTGCGCGGCCCCCCGGTCCAGCGTGATCGACTCGATGGCGCGGTGCGCCGGCAGCAGGATCGTGCCGCCGGGCGTCTCGTACATGCCGCGGCTCTTCATGCCGACGAAGCGGTTCTCCACCAGGTCGAGCCGGCCGATGCCGTTGGCGCGGCCGAGCTCGTTGAGCTTGGTCAGCAGGCTCGCGGGCGACAGAGCCTCGCCGTCGATCGAGACGGCGTCGCCGCGCTCGAACCCGATCGTGATGACCGTCGGCTGGTCGGGCGCCTCCTCGGGGGAGAGGGTGCGCGAGTAGACGTAGTCCGGCACCTCGACGGCCGGATCCTCCAGCACCTTGCCCTCCGAGGAGGCGTGCAGGAGGTTGGCGTCCACCGAGAACGGGCTCTCGCCGCGCTTGTCCTTGGCGATCGGGATCTGGTGCTGCTCGGCGAAGGCGATGAGCTGCTCGCGCGAGCGCAGGTCCCACTCGCGCCAGGGCGCGATCACCGTGACGTCGGGCTTGAGCGCGTAATAGCCGAGCTCGAACCGGACTTGGTCGTTCCCCTTGCCGGTGGCGCCGTGGCAGACCGCGTCGGCGCCGACGCGCTCGGCGATCTCGATCTGCTTCTTGGCGATCAGCGGCCGGGCGATCGAGGTGCCGAGCAGGTAGACGCCCTCGTAGACGGCGTTCGCCCGGAACATCGGGAAGACGTAGTCGCGGACGAATTCCTCGCGCAGGTCCTCGATGTAGATGTTCTCGGGCTTGATGCCGAGCAGCTCCGCCTTGCGGCGCGCGGGCTCCAGCTCCTCGCCCTGGCCGAGATCGGCCGTGAAGGTGACGACCTCGCAGCCGTAGGTGGTCTGCAGCCACTTCAGGATGATCGATGTGTCGAGGCCGCCGGAATAGGCCAGCACGACCTTCTTCACGGGGCTCTTCGCGGGAACGGACATGGGACTTCCGGAACTGGGCGAGGGATCTGGCTCGGCGTTTGCGGCTTATCGCGGGTGTCACCGGCCTGCAACCGGCGCGCCGCCTCGCGCGTAGCCGAGATGCCGGAGGATCGGCCGCGTTTCGCCTCACGACGGCCTTGCGGTTGTGTCAGAAACGGCGCGGGCGTTGCAGGTCGTCATCGCCGCGAGAGTGCATCGGAGAAGCGAAGTCTATGGCGCGCCAGCCAATTCTGGAGTTCTGGTACGAATTCGCCTCCACCTACTCCTACCTCGCGGCCATGCGCGTCGAGGCCGCCGCCGCCGAGGCGGACGTGGCGATCCGGTGGCGCCCCTTCCTGGTCGGGCCGCTCTTCGCCGCGCAGGGCTGGACCACCTCGCCGTTCAATCTCTACGCGGCCAAGGGCAAGAACATGTGGCGCGACGTCGAGCGCGAGGCCGCGCGCCTCGGCCTGCCGCCGGTGACGCGCCCCGCCCAGTTCCCGCAGAACAGCCTCAGCGCGGTGCGGGTCGCGATCCTCGGCCAGGACCAGCCCTGGCTGGTGCCGTTCTCGAAGGCGGTCTTCACCGCGAGCTTCGCCGAGGGCCGCTCGATCGCGGAACCGGCGGCCGTCGCGGAGATCCTCGATTCGCTCGGGCTCGACGGCACGCAGACCGTGCGGGCCGCCGCCGCCGAGGCCAACAAGACGAAGCTGCGGGTCAGCGTCGAGGAGGCGCGCTCCCGCGGGATCTACGGGGCGCCGACGTTCCTGGTCGACGACGGCGAGCTGTTCTGGGGCAACGACCGGCTCGAGCAGGCCCTGGCCTGGGCGACCGGCGACCGGCCGAAGGGGCTGCGCTAGGCCGCGCCCGCCGCGCGGTAGCGCGACGTTCACGGCCGCTCGGCCATGAAACCGACTCGACCCCCTGGTTCTGGTCCGGCTCCGCTTCGGCGCGGCCGGAGCGGGACAGCGATGCCCCGGACGAGTCCCATGCCTGTTTCGAAGCCTGTCTCGCGACGTCTCCTGCTCGCCGCAGCCGCCACCTTCGGTGCCGGCCTGACCGGCGCCTCCGCGCAATCCTACGGCCAGCGGGTCGCGGTGACGGGCGACGACGGGCGCGCGGTGGCGAACTCGATCCTGCCGGGCGAGATCACCGGGCAGATCCCGGCCCTGCGCGGCGTGACCTATGTCGGGCCGCGGGATGCCGGGACCACGCTCTACGAGTTCTTCGACTTCAACTGCCCGTACTGCCGGAAGGCGGCCGCCGACGTGGTCGCCCTGCACGACAGCGATCCGGAGCTGCGGATCGGGCTTGTCCACAACCCGATCCTGTCGCCGCAATCCGCCCAGGCCGCCAAGGTGATGCTGGCGGTGCAGCGCAAGCTCGGCTCCGAGGCCGCGTGGCGCTTCTACCAGACGCTGCTGGGCAAGCCCGGCCGCATCGACGGGCCCGGCGCGCTCGCCGTCGCCGCCACGATGGGGATCCCGCAGGCGGAGGTCGAGGAGATCGCCGACAGCGAGGAGGTGCGCGCGGCGCTGAAGAGCCAGATGCGGATGGCCGCGGATCTCGGCCTCTACGCGACGCCGTCCTACGTGATCGGCAACAGCGGGATCCTCGGGCATCCCGGCGCCGGCGCCATGGCCAAGATGATCGCGAGCGTGCGGCGCTGCGACCGGCTCGCCTGCTGAGGCGGGACCCGCGTCACACTTCCGCCGTCCTGACGCGCAGCGACGCGCGCCTGCCGTGTTGCGCGCGGCCATGCTGGCATGCTAGGCGGTCGCCGCGCCGCGAGGACAGTTCTCGACCTGTCCGTTGCCGGCGCGATCCCACGTCCCGAACGGTCTCGCACCGCGCTCCAGCCGGAGCGCGCGGAGCGGACGGGCAACCAGAGAAGAGAGCGACGGGTGGCGCAGAACGGTTCCGAGGCTGGTCCCCTGGTCGCAGGCGTGGCGGGCCGGTACGCTTCCGCCCTGTTCGAGCTCGCGCGCGACGAGCGCCAGGTCGACGCGGTCGCCGAGTCCCTCGATCAATTCGACACGCTGCTGAAGGAGAGCGCGGATCTCCGCCGCCTCGTCCGCAGCCCGGTCTTCAGCGCCGAGGAGCAGGCGGCCGCCATCGGCGCCGTGCTCGACAAGGCGGGCATCGGCGGCCTCGCCGGCAACTTCATCCGCCTCGCGGCCTCGAACCGCCGGCTCTTCGCCCTGCCCGACATGATCGACGCGTTCCGGACCCTGGTCCAGGACTCGAAGGGCATCGTGCGCGCCCAGGTCCGGGTGGCCGAGAAGCCCTCCGACGCGGTGATCGAGGAGATCAAGGCGTCGCTGCGCGACATCGCCAAGGCTGAGGTTGCCGTCGACCTCGTGATCGACCCGAGCCTGATCGGCGGCCTCGTCGTGAAGATGGGCTCGCGCATGGTCGACGCCTCTCTCAAGACCAAGCTCAACGGTATCCGCCTCGCGATGCGGGCCGCGCGGTAAGCGCCCCCATCCGACCCGAACACGCATAAACGCATCAGCGACAGAGGCCCGAGTATGGACATCCGCGCCGCCGAGATCTCCGCGATCCTGAAAGAGCAGATCAAGAACTTCGGCGAAGAGGCCGAGGTCTCCGAGGTCGGACAGGTCCTGTCCGTCGGCGACGGCATCGCCCGCGCCTACGGCCTCGACAACGTCCAGGCTGGCGAGATGGTCGAGTTCGAGTCGGGCGTGCGGGGCATGGCCCTCAACCTCGAGCAGGACAACGTCGGCATCGTGATCTTCGGCTCCGACCGCGAGATCAAGGAAGGCCAGACCGTCAAGCGGACCGGCGCCATCGTGGACGTGCCGGTCGGCAAGGGCCTGCTCGGCCGCGTCGTCGACGCCCTCGGCAACCCGATCGACGGCAAGGGTCCGATCGTCTCCACCGAGCGCCGCCGCGTCGACGTGAAGGCCCCGGGCATCATCCCGCGCAAGTCGGTGCACGAGCCGATGGCCACGGGCCTCAAGGCGATCGACGCCCTGATCCCGGTGGGCCGCGGTCAGCGCGAGCTGATCATCGGCGACCGCCAGACCGGCAAGACTGCCATCGCCCTCGACACGATCCTGAACCAGAAGCCGGGCCACGCCGCCGGCGGTGACGAGAAGGCCAAGCTCTACTGCATCTACGTCGCCATCGGCCAGAAGCGCTCGACGGTGGCCCAGTTCGTGAAGGTCCTGGAGGACCAGGGCGCGCTGGAGTACTCGATCGTCATCGCCGCCACGGCGTCCGACGCGGCCCCGATGCAGTTCATCGCGCCGTTCGCCGGCTGCGCCATGGGCGAGTACTTCCGCGACAACGGCATGCACGCCGTGATCGTGTACGACGATCTGTCCAAGCAGGCCGTGGCCTACCGTCAGATGTCGCTGCTGCTGCGCCGCCCGCCGGGCCGCGAGGCGTATCCGGGAGACGTGTTCTACCTCCACAGCCGCCTGCTCGAGCGCGCCGCCAAGATGGGCGACGCCGCCGGCAACGGCTCGCTGACCGCCCTGCCGGTCATCGAGACCCAGGCCAACGACGTCTCGGCCTACATCCCGACCAACGTGATCTCGATCACCGACGGCCAGATCTTCCTCGAGACCGACCTGTTCTACCAGGGCATCCGCCCGGCGGTGAACGTCGGCCTCTCGGTGTCGCGGGTGGGCTCCTCGGCCCAGACCAAGGCGATGAAGAAGGTCGCCGGCAAGATCAAGGGCGAGCTCGCGCAGTACCGCGAGATGGCCGCCTTCGCGCAGTTCGGCTCGGATCTCGACGCCTCCACCCAGGCCCTCCTGAACCGCGGCTCGCGGCTCACCGAGCTCCTGAAGCAGCCGCAGTTCTCGCCACTGAAGATGGAAGAGCAGGTCGCGGTGATCTACGCCGGCGTGAACGGCTATCTCGACAAGATGCCGGTGACCAAGGTCCGCCCGTTCGAGGACGCGCTGCTCTCGACCCTGCGCTCCAAGCACAAGGACCTGCTCGACTCGATCGCCGCCTCCAAGGACCTGTCGGACGAGAACGCCGGCAAGCTGAAGAGCGTCGTCGAGAGCGTCGCCAAGTCGATCGGCTGATGTGAGGCCCCTCCCCTCGGGGAGGGATCTTGGGTGGTGCGGGGGGATCCCGGTCCCCGCCGCACCGCCCGAACTTCCGGCTCCTTCCCGCCGAGGGAAGGAGAGGCCCATAGAACGGACCTGGACCTCACCCGATGGCGAGTTTGAAGGACCTGCGCAACCGCATCACCTCGGTGAAGGCGACGCAGAAGATCACCAAGGCCATGCAGATGGTCGCCGCCGCCAAGCTGCGCCGGGCGCAGATGGCCGCCGAGGCGGGCCGTCCCTACGCCGAGAAGATGTCGGCGGTGCTCGGCAACCTCGCGGGCAACCTCGTCGGCGGCGTCGGCGCCCCGCGGCTCCTGTCCGGGACCGGCTCCGAGCAGACGCACCTGCTCGTGGTGTGCACCGGTGACCGCGGCCTCGCCGGCGCGTTCAACTCGTCGATCGTCCGCCTCGCGGTGCGCGAGTACGCCCAGAAGCTCGCCGCCGAGGGCAAGACCGTCAAGATCATGACGGTCGGCAAGAAGGGCCTCGACGCGCTGCGCCGGCAGTACCGCGACCAGATCGTCGAGAGCATGGACATCCGCGGCAACCGCCCGGTGGATTACGAGTTCGCCGCCTCGATCGCCGACAAGATCCTGACCCGCTTCGAGAACGGCGAGTTCGACGTCGCGACCCTGTTCTACTCCGAGTTCCGCTCGGTCATCTCGCAGATCCCGACCGCGCAGCGCCTGATCCCCGCGGAGCTGCCGGCGGTCGACACGACCGCGAAGGCGGCGGCCGGCAACGCCGCCCTGGAATTCGAGCCGTCCGAGGAGGCGATCCTCGAGACGCTGCTGCCGAAGAATCTGACGGTGCAGATCTACCGGGCGCTCCTGGAGAACGCCGCCTCCGAGCAGGGCGCGCGCATGAGCGCCATGGACTCGGCGACCCGCAACGCGGGCGAGATGATCAAGAAGCAGACGCTGATCTACAACCGGACGCGTCAGGCCATGATCACCAAGGAACTCATCGAGATCATCTCGGGTGCGGAAGCCCTCTGAGGCACCGCGACCCGACCGCACAGCTTGAAGGGTAGGTTAACGATGGCGAACACCGCAATCCCCGGCACCGGCTCCAACAAGGTCGGCAAGATCACCCAGGTCATCGGCCCCGTGGTCGACGTGCAGTTCGAGGGCCACCTGCCCGAGATCCTGAACGCGCTGGAGACCAAGAACAACGGCGCCCGCCTCGTCCTCGAGGTCGCCCAGCAGCTCGGCGAGAACACCGTCCGCTGCATCGCCATGGACACGTCCGAGGGCCTGACCCGCGGCCAGGAGTGCACCGACACCGGCGAGCCGATCAAGGTTCCGGTCGGCATGAACACCCTCGGCCGCATCATGAACGTCATCGGCGAGCCGATCGACGAGGCCGGTCCGGTCCAGGCCGACACGTTCCGCGCCATCCACCAGCCGGCCCCCTCCTACGCCGAGCAGTCGACCGAGGCCCAGATCCTCGTCACCGGCATCAAGGTGGTGGACCTGCTCGCCCCCTACGCGAAGGGCGGCAAGATCGGCCTGTTCGGCGGCGCCGGCGTCGGCAAGACCGTGCTGATCATGGAGCTGATCAACAACATCGCCAAGGTGCACTCGGGCTACTCGGTGTTCGCCGGCGTGGGTGAGCGCACCCGCGAGGGCAACGACCTCTATCACGAGATGATCGAGTCCAAGGTGAACGTCGACCCGAAGGAGCACGGCTCCGCCGAGGGTTCGAAGTGCGCCCTGGTCTACGGCCAGATGAACGAGTCGCCGGGCGCCCGCTCGCGCGTCGCCCTGACCGGCCTCACGATCGCCGAGCAGTTCCGCGACGACGGCCAGGACGTGCTGTTCTTCGTCGACAACATCTTCCGCTTCACGCAGGCGGGCTCCGAGGTGTCGGCGCTCCTCGGCCGCATCCCGTCGGCGGTGGGCTACCAGCCGACGCTCGCCACCGACATGGGCGCCCTCCAGGAGCGCATCACCACCACGACCAAGGGCTCGATCACCTCGGTGCAGGCGATCTACGTGCCGGCCGACGACCTGACCGACCCGGCGCCCGCCGCCTCGTTCGCTCACCTCGACGCCACGACCGTGCTGTCGCGCTCGATCGCCGAGAAGGGCATCTACCCGGCGGTGGACCCGCTGGACTCGACCTCGCGCATGCTGTCGCCGGCGATCCTCGGCGAGGAGCACTACGACGTCGCCCGCCGCGTCCAGCAGACCCTGCAGCGCTACAAGGCACTCCAGGACATCATCGCGATCCTGGGCATGGACGAGCTGTCCGAGGAGGACAAGCTGACCGTGGCCCGCGCCCGCAAGATCGAGCGCTTCTTCTCGCAGCCCTTCTCGGTGGCCGAGGTGTTCACCGGCTCGCCGGGCAAGCAGGTCGCCCTCGAGGACACCATCAAGGGCTTCAAGGGCCTGGTGAACGGCGACTACGACGACCTCCCGGAGGCCGCCTTCTACATGGTCGGCACCATCGAGGAGGCCCAGGAGAAGGCCAAGAAGCTCAAGGCCGCGTAAGACGACACCCCCTTCCCCGCGCGGGAAGGGGACAGAGGCCGCGCGGGCGACCCTGACCGGTGCCGTCCGCGCAGCCTTTTTCCGAGACGCTCCGCCCGCTTGGCGGGGCGCGCGCCGCCGATCCGGGAACACGTCAGGCCATGGCCACCTTCCACTTCGATTTTGTCGGCCCCGAGCGGACGCTGTATTCCGGCGAGGTGACCGCCGTTCAGCTGCCCGGCACTGAGGGCGAGATGACCGTGATGCCGGGCCACGCGCCCGTGCTGACCTCCCTCCGGGTCGGCGTCATCGTGATCACCGAGAGCCAGGGCAGCGGCAAGCGGATCTACGTCCGCGGCGGCTTCGCCGATATCGGCCCGACGGCCGTGACCGTGCTGGCCGAGCGCGCCGCCCCGATCGAGGAGCTGACGCACGAATCCCTCGATCGCGACATCGAGGCGATCGAGATGCAGCGCGACGCCACCGAGGACCTGCAGAAGCGCGAGGAGCTGAACGGCCAGATCGTCCAGCTCCAGGAGACCAAGGCGCTCCTGAAGCTCTGAGCCTTGTTCAGCGGGCGCTCTCCAGCGCCCGCGCCAGCAGGTCGGCCCGCGCTGCCGCGTCCGTCGGGCAGCCCCGCTCCAGCCAGATTCTCCGCGCCGCGGCCAACCCGCGCCCGATCCCGGGCCCCGGCGCCACCCCGGCCGCGACGAGATCCGCCCCCGCCAGGGGAAAGGCCGGCGTCGCCCCCTCCCCCTCCAGGGCCCGCAGGGCCGCCCGCGCCGCCTCCGTCACGGCGGGCCGCGGCTCTCCGGCCAGGATCGCCAGCGCTTCGGCCAGGCACGACAGGCCGTGCTCCGCCGCCAGGGCCCGCGCCGCGACCGCGTCCAGCACCGCGCATCCGTGGAGATCGGCCAGCGCCGCGGCGTAGCCGAGCAGCTGCCCGTGCTCGCTCTTCGACAGGCGCAGCCGCTCGCGCAGCCGGTCGGCGTCGTACCGGGCGCCGACGGCGAGGGCCGCGAGGCGCGTCACCGGAGGCAGGCCCGCGGCTGCGGCCCGTTCCAGCCGCCCGAGCTCCCCGACGCCGCCGGTGATCCGCGGCAGCAGCCCGGTCGTGCTCAGCGTCGTCACCATGGCCGCGCCGCCGGGGGCCGCGAGCAACTTCAGGAATTCCGCGCGCACGCGCTCGCGAGAGAGCCGGTCCAGGCTGTCACGCGCGGCCACGCAGGCCGCCAGGGCCGCGGCGTCGGGCGCGCCGGCTCCGAACCGCGCATGGAAGCGGAAGAAGCGCAGGATCCGCAGCGCGTCCTCGCGGATCCGGGTCGCGGGGTCGCCGATGAAGCGCACCCGCCCGGCCGCGAGGTCGGGCCTGCCGCCCACCGGGTCGTGCAGGGTTCCGTCGGCACCGAGGGAGAGCGCGTTGACGGTGAAGTCGCGGCGCTCGGCGTCGCGGAGGAAGTCGCTGCCGAAGCGGACGACGGCGTGACGCCCGTCGGTCTCGACGTCCTCGCGCAGGGTCGTGACCTCGATCGGCCCGTCCTCGGTCACTAGCGTGATGGTGCCGTGCTCGATGCCGGTCGGCACCGCCTTGAGGCCGGGCGCTCGCTGCGCCGCCCGCATCACCGCCTCGGGCCGGTGCGTCGTCGCCATGTCGATGTCGGCGGTCGGCGCGCCGAGGAGCGCGTCGCGGACGCAGCCGCCGATCAGCCGGGTCTCCGCGCCCGGCGCGTCCAGGGCCGCGAGGACGCGGCGCACGCCCGGGCGTTCGAGCAGGGCCGCCAGCCCCGCCGGATCGAGGGCGCGGCTCACCGGAAGCCACCGGGTACGAGGCGGCCGTTCTCCATGTGGGTCGGCACGTAGCCCCCGGGACGGCGCTCCGAGAACAGGCCCTCGTAGACGAGGGTGCCGATCACCACCGCCAGCCCGGCCAGGACCAAGCGGAACAGGTGCGCGTCCCAGTGCACCCGGCGCAGGGGATTGCGACCGGACAGCAGCAGGTAGACGAGGAACAGCGCGAAGGGGATGAGGAAGAGGCCGAACTCTTCGAGGATGCGGCGGAGCATGCGGTCAGCCTAACGCGCCGCGCGGTCGGCGTCGCCGGGCGTCGCCTCCGGGTAGAGCCGTTCCCGCAGATTGTTCAGGATCCCGGCGGTGACGCCCCAGATCAGCCGCTCGCCGAAGGTCAGGGCGTAGAACCAGCGCTCGCGGCCCTGCCACGCGCGGGAGCGCAGGCGGTAGCGCTCCGGATCCATGAGGAACGGGAGCGGCACCTCGAAGACGTCGGCCACCTCGTCCGGGTTCGGCGTCAGGACCGCGCCGGGATCGACCAGGCCGATGACCGGGGTCACGAGGAAGCCGGTGCCCGAGAGGTACGGGTCGAGATAGCCGAGGAACCGCACCGCCTCGGGCGGCAGCCCGATCTCCTCGTAGGCCTCCCGCAGGGCCGCGTCCGCAGGCCCGGGATCGGAGGGATCGATCTTGCCCCCCGGCAGCGCCACCTGCCCGGAATGGTCGCGCAGGTTGGCGGCCCGCATCGTCAGGATCAGGGTCGGACCGTCCGCGCGCGGCACGACCGGCACGAGGACGGCGGCCCGGCGGTGCGGCGGCGGCGGGATCACGGCCGTCCCGTCCGGATCGAGGCTGTGGTCGCCCCGGGGATTGGAGGTCGGATCGTCCGGTCCGGGCGGGTCCGGCGACAGGCCGGCGGCGGCGCGGGCGAGGAAGTCGGCGAGCGGGTCGCTCACGCGGCGGCGACCGGTGCGATCGTGTGGAAGGCGCCGCCGGCCCACAGGCCGAGCCAGGGCTTCCCGTCGACCAGACGCTCCTCGGCGAGGTCCACGAGGTCGTAGGTGAGCGCCCGGGTCACGAGCGCCCACAGCCCGCGGCGGACATGGAGGTAGGGCTTCAGCGCCCCGTCCGGCGCCTCCTCGAAGCGGAGGGCGTGCTCGGCGTCGACGCTCACCAGGTCGTCGACGTTGGTCCGGAACGAGACCCGCCGGTCCGCCCCGCTCCCGTCCACCGCCATCTCGACGGCCACGAAGGCCGCGTCGTCCACGGTGATGCCCACGCTCTCCACCGGCGTGACCAGGACGGTCCGGCCGTCCGGCTCGCGCCGCAGGATGGTGGCGAACAGCTTGACCAGCTTGTCCCGTCGGATCGGCGAACCGTTGTGGAACCACGTCCCGTCCGCGGCGATGCGGATGTCGATGGCGCCGCAATAGGGTGGGTCCCACCGCTCGACCGGCGGCATCCCGCGCCTCGGCAGATCCCCGAGGGCCGCGCTGAGGCGGCTCAAGGTCGGGTCGGGGGCGGGATCCTCGCTCATGCCCGTGACAGATAGCGTCGCGATGCCCGATCAGCCATGGCCGAGAGGAGGATCGGCGCCGGTTCCGTCCCGGATCGCAGGTGCGCGATCCTAGGCCGGCCCGGCGCCCTGGGTATTCACCGTCAGGGCGTAGAGCGACTGGCTCGCCGCCATGAACAGGCGGTTGCGCTTGGGGCCGCCGAAGGTGAGATTCCCGCACACTTCCGGCAGGCGGATCCGACCGATGAGCTTGCCCTGGGGCGTCCAGACGATGACGCCGTTGTAGCCCACGGCCCGGCCGGCATTGCTCGACACCCAGAGATTGCCGTCGACGTCGGTCCGCAGGCCGTCGGGCCCGCATTTCACCCCGTCCACGACGCAGTCCGAGAAGAGGCGCTTGTTCGAGAGCGCCGCCCCGGCCCCGACGTCGAAGGCATAGATCTCGCCCTTGCCGCCGGGTCCGGTATCCCCGGGACCCTTGCCGGTGGAGCAGACGTAGAGCGTCCGGTGATCGGGCGAGAAGCACAAGCCGTTGGGGTCTGGCACCTCGTCGTCGGTAAGCACCCGGTCGACCCGGCCGGACGGGTCGATGCGGTAGACCGCGTTCGGGAGCACGCGTCGCCGCGGGACGGTCCCGGCGGGCTGGCCGAGCCGCGGATCGAGATGGCCCTGCCGGTTGCTCGGGCCGCCGGCGACGTCGGGCAGGCCCTCGTAGAGCAGCGCCCCGTAGGGCGGATCGGAGAACCAGTAGGCGCCGTCCGGGTGCTGGACGACGTCGTTGGGCGAGTTGAGCGGCTTGCCCTCGAACGAATCGGCGAGGACCGTCGCCGAGCCGTCGAGCTCGTAGCGGACGACCCGCCCGGTGGCGTGCTCGCAGGTAAGCTGTCGCCCCTGGCGATCGAAGCTGTTGCCGTTGGAGTTGTTGCTCGGCATCCGGAAGGTGGAGACGTGCCCGTCCTCCTCCAGCCAGCGCATCTGCCGGTTGTTCGGGATGTCGCTCCAGACCAGGTAACGGCCGACCGAGTTCCAGGCCGGTCCCTCCGCCCAGAGGGCGCCGGTCCAGAGCCGGCGGATGGCGCTGTTCGGCACGATGTAGGGCTCGAACGCCGGGTCGACCGTGACGATGTCCGGATCGGTGAAGTAGGTGGTCGGGGCGGCGCCAGGACGGAAGTCGCGCGGCGGGCTCGTCACCGTGCTGGGCGGTTCCGGTCGGGCCGCCGCGTCGCCGGCAGTGACGGCCAGGGCCCCCAGGCCCGCGAGGATCGTGCGCCGGGATCGCGGGGCGGACCCGCGTTCAGCCGCGATCCCGGATGCATCGGTCGGCGACGGTCGCATGCGATCCTCCCCCGCGCATCCGGCCAGGGCGCCGCGATGCGCGTGGGCAGGTTAGGACCGGCGTCCTGCGCGGGTCAATCGGGACGCCGCCGCAGGATCTTCCAGACGCCGTCCGCCGAGGCGAGGAGACGGGTGCCGTCGCGGACGTCGCCGCGCATGAACACCAGGGAGCCCGTGCGCTTGACCACCTGCGGGCTGATCTCGATCCAGCCGCCGAGGCGGCCGACATCGATGAACTTCATCTCCAGCTGGATGGTCACGCAGTTGGCGCCCCCGGCGGCGCGCATCGCGGTCTCGCCGAGGGCGCGGTCGGCGAAGCTCATCAGCATGCCACCGTGGACCACGCCGATCAGGTTGGCGTGCTTCTGATCGGCCCGGAAGGCATAGGCGCCGTCCGCGCCGCGGACGCGCAGCGGCCCGACATGGGCGATGAAGCCCTTGTCCTCCACCAGCGTCCAGCCTTCGGCGGGGTCGTGGGCGGCGGGGTCGTGGGCATCCGTGTCGGTCGTCATCGCGTCGGGTCCGTTCGTGTCGGGGTTTCGGAGGGCGGCTGTCAGGTTCCCCGGGGCTTGGCCCGGCGGGTCGGGGCCTCGCTGAGCGGGTCCTCCGGCCAGGGATGGCGCGGGTAGCGCCCGCGCATCTCGGACCGCACGGCCGCCCAGGATCCGCGCCAGAAACCCGGCAGGTCCCGGGTGATCTGGATCGGTCGCTGCGCCGGCGACAGCAGGTGCAGGACCAGCGGGCGCCCGCCAGCCCTGGGATGCCGGTCGAGGCCGAACAGCTCCTGCACCCGGACCGCCAGCGCCGGCTCCTCCGCCGTGTAATCGACCGGGATGCGCGAGCCGGTCGGCACCTCGACATGGGTCGGCGCCTCCGCGTCGAGCCGCGCGCGCAGGTCCCACGGCAGCAGGGCCTGGAGGGCGTCCGCGAGGTCGCTCGCCGTGACCGACGCCAGGGCGGCGCGCCCCACCAAGACGGGCGCCAGCCACGTCTCCGCCGTGCGAGCCAGGGCGTCGTCCGACAGGTCAGGCCAGGCCGAGACGTCGGCGGCGTGCAAGAAGGTCACCCGGGCCCGCCACTGCGCCAGGGCCGGCGTCCACGGCAATCGGTCGATCCCGAGATCGGCGATGCCGCGCGCCAGGATCGCGGCGCTGTCCGTATCGGGCGGCACCGGCAGCGGCCGTGACCCGAGACTGACCGCGCCGAGCCGCCGGACCGCCCGCGCCCGCAGGGCGGCCGCCTGCGGATCGAAGGCGATCTCGGTGCGCGACTCGATCCGGTCGGCGAAGAGGCGCTCGATCGCCTCGGTGCCGATCGCCGCCGCGGCCAGGATCCGGGCGTTACCGGCCGATCCGGCGAGGTCGGCGATCACCAGATGGGTCTCGCGGGCGAGCGGGCTCGCCGGGTCGAGGCGCCCGGCCCGACCGCTCGCCATCACGAACTCGCCCTCGCGGCCGCGCGCCCGGGCGACCCGGTCGGGATAGGCGAGTGCCAGGAGCGGCCCGGCGGCGGCCGGGCCGGCATCCGGACTCGCCGGCCCGTCGGCCCCGGCGCTCCGGGCCCAGTTCTCGGCGAGCCGGCGCATGTCGGCGGCGCGCCCGCCCCGGTCGCGGCGGAAGCGCTCGACCCGGTCGTCGAGGTCGACCCCGTCGCCCCCGAGGCCCCGCTCCGCCAGCACGGCGGCGAGGTCGGCCGCGGCCCGCGCCTGGCCGGTACCGGCCGCGACCGTCACCATCCGGGCGAGCCGCGGCGGCAGCGGCAGCGCCCGCAGGCGCGCGCCGACCGGCGTCAGGCGGCCGTCGGCGTCGAGGGCGCCCAGCTCACTCAGCAGGGCGCGGGCCTCCGCCAGGGCCGGCGCCGGCGGCGGGTCGAGGAAGGCGAGCGCGCCCGGGTCGGTCACGCCCCAGGCGGCGCAGTCGAGGAGCAGCCCGGCGAGGTCGGCCGACAGGATCTCGGGCCGCGTGAACGGCTCCAGGGCGTTGGTGCCGGCCTCGGACCAGAGCCGCCAGCACAGGCCGGGCTCGGTGCGGCCGGCGCGGCCCCGGCGCTGGTCCACCGAGGCGCGGGAGGCGCGGGCCGTGACCAGCCGGGTCAGGCCGAGGCCCGGCTCGTAGACCGGGACCCGCGCCAGCCCCGAATCGACCACGATCCGGACGCCCTCGATGGTCAGGGAGGTCTCGGCGATGCTGGTCGCGAGAACGACCTTCCGGGTGCCGGCGGCGGCCGGCGCGACGGCGCGGTCCTGCTCGGCGGGCGTCAGCGCGCCGTAGAGGGGCGCGACCTGCACGTCGGGGCCGACCTTCTCGGCCAGCAGGTCGGCGGTCCGGCGGATCTCCGCCTGCCCGGGCAGGAACACCAGGATCGAGCCCGGATCCGCCCGCAGGGCGCGCAAAGTGACCTCGGCGACCGAGTCCTCGATCCGCCGGTTCGGATCGCGCTCCGCGTAGCGGGTCTCCACCGGGAAGGCGCGCCCCTCGGAGGCCACGACCGGGGCGTCGCCCATCAGCCGCGCGACCCGGGCGCCGTCGAGGGTCGCCGACATGACGAGGATCCGCAGATCTTCCCGCAGGCCGCCCTGCGCGTCGAGCGCCAGCGCGAGGCCGAGATCGGCGTCGAGGGAGCGCTCGTGGAACTCGTCGAACAGGACGGCGCCGATCCCGGAGAGTTCCGGATCGTCCAGGATCATCCGGGTGAACACGCCCTCGGTGACCACCTCGATCCGCGTGCGGCCCGAGATCTTCGAGCCGAGACGGACCCGCAGGCCGACCGTGCCGCCGACCGGCTCGCCCGAAGTCTGGGCCATCCGCGCGGCGGCGGCCCGGGCCGCGAGGCGGCGCGGCTCCAGCAGGACGATCTTGCGCCCGTCGAGCCAGGGCGCCGCGAGCAGGTCGAGGGGCACGCGCGTCGTCTTGCCGGCGCCGGGGGGCGCCACCAGGACGGCGGCGTTCCGCGCGGCGAGCGCGCGGCGCAGATCTGGGAGCGCCGCCTCGATCGGCAGCACGGGTGCGGGACCGGCCATCGCGGCCGCTGATGGCGCGGTGCGGCGCCGAGCGCAACCGCGCCGGGCCCGGGACCGCGACGCGTCCGGCATTCCCGTGACGCCGCGCGCGATTCGACACGGGCTTGCCGCCCCGGGCCCTGGTGGCCGCGCGGCGCCGCCGCGATCGTGCGGCGCGACTGCACAGATCCAACGGGAGCGAAACGATGACCCTCCGCCGCCGCGCGCTGACTCTAGCCGCCCTCGCCCTGGCCCTGCCGCTGGCGACCCCGCTGGCGACCGTGGCGGCGCGGGCGCAGGACCGGCTGCCGACCATCCCGCCCCAGGACTACACGCCCGAGCAGAAGCAGGCGGCCGAGGCCTTCGCGCAGGCGCGCGGCAAGCCGCCCTTCGGGCCGTTCGAGCCGCTCATGTACTCGCCGGAGGTGATGACGCTCGCCCGGTCGATGGGCGACTACCTCCGCTTCAAGCCGAAGATCGGCACCACGCTCTCGGAGCTGGTGATCCTGATGACCGCCCGCCGCTGGACGCAGGACTACGAGTGGTACGTCCACGCGCCGATCGCCGAGAAGGCCGGCATCTCCGCCGACATCATCGCGGCGATCCGCGACGGCCGCCGGCCGGCGAAGATGAGCGACGACGAGACCTTCGTGTACGATTTCACCGCCGAGCTCCAGGACACGAAGCGCGTCTCCGACGCGACCTTCGCGCGCGCCGAGGCCCGGTTCGGCAAGCCCGGCGTCGTCGATCTGGCGGCGATCTCGGGCTACTACACGTTCCTGGCGATGGAGCTGAACGCGGCCCGCTACCCGATTCCCGCCGACGGCAAGCCGCTGCCGCGCATGCCCGAGTGAGCCGGCTTATCCACAGTCGTCCGGCAGCGAAAACGACGTTGTCCACAGGGTTTGGCAGGTCACGCGCGGCCGGCCCGGCCGCCGTTGACGGAACGTTAACCCTTATGGCTTGTTCTCTTTTCGTTCCCGGACGCCACGAAAGAGAACCCGATGCTGACCCAGGTCCTGGCCCAGCGCGACGATCACGTATGCCCCGTCGAAGCGATCAGCACCGCGTATCTCGGCTTCGCGGGCGGCGATGCCGGGATCGCTCTGCGCTGCGCGATCGCCGACGCCCTGTCCGACCTGATGGAGGCCGAGCGGCGCACGCGCGAGCGCAGTCGCCTGATCTCCCGAGGCTACATCCGCATTGCCCCCGACACGGAGGCCGGACCGGCAAGCTGAACCGTGGCTGCAGGCCGGCTTCAGCATCGGTGCAGCGCGGGCGCGGCATTGTCCCTCGTGTGATCCGGGGCGCCGCAGGCGCTCCCCGCACCCACCGGAGACAGGTCATGACACGCATCGCTCTGCTCTCGGCCGCCGCGCTGATCGGCGCGGGCACCCTGGCCTCCACTGCCGCCGAGGCCCGCGGCGGCGGCGCCATCGCGGCCGGCATCATCGGCGGCCTCGCGGCCGGCGCCCTGATCGGCGCCGCGACCCAGGCCCACGCGGCGCCCGGCTACGGCTACGGATACGCGGATTACGGCTACGCCCCGGCTCCCGTGGTCGTGCGGCGGTCCCCGGTCTACCGCGTCTACGAGGAGGACGCGCCGGTCTACGCCACCCGTCGGACCGTGACCTACGAGCGGGTCCCGGTCGGCTACGGCCCCGCCCGCCACTGGGGCGGGGATTACGAGGGCGGCTACGGCTATCGCGGCTGGTGAGCCGGGGGTTGCGCCCGGCGCCGTGACGGCGCCCGGGCGCGTGGCTTAAGACGGTGGCGGCGCCGACCGAATCGGGTTTCCGGCACCCCACCGACGGGTCATCGACGGGTCCATGCTGGTCCACGAAGGCGAGACGCGCACCCCCGAGGCCGACAGGGCGCTCGCCCTCTCCCTCGCCGGGGTGGCCGGCGCGCTGAACACCGCCGGCTTCTACGCGGTGGGCCTCTACGCCTCGAACATGACCGGGAACGTCTCGGCCATCTCGGACAGGACCGGCACGGGCGACCTGCTCCTCGCCGCGCAGGCCGGTCTGCTCGTCGTACTGTTCGTGCTCGGCGCCGCCACCGCGACGCTGCTGATCCGCCGCCGCCGCCGCGGGCACCGACCGGGCGCCTACGCCTACGGGGTCTGCGCGGAGGCGATCCTCCTCGTAGGCGTCGGCCTGGTCGTGCTGCCGCTCCACGAGCCGGCGCGGAGCCACGCCCTAGTGCTCGGCCTGAGCTTCGTCCTGGGCCTCCAGAACGCGGCCGTGACCAAGATCTCCGAATCGCGGGTGCGGACCACGCACGTGACCGGCATGATCACCGACATCGGCATCGAGCTCGCGCGCTGGCTGGACCGCGGGACGCCCGGCGCGGATCCACTCAAGCCCCACGATCCGGAGCGGCTGCGGCTGTACCTGCTGACCGTCGGCGCCTTCCTGGCGGGCGGTGTGGTGGGGGTCGTGGCCTACCGCCTCGTCGGCGTGGCCCTGCTCTTCGCGGCGGCCGCGATCCTGGCCGGACTCGCCCTCCCCGCTCTCAGGCGGTGACGTCGAGGAGCTGACCCATCATGCGGTCGGCGGAGCGCGCCACAGCGGCGTTCAGCGCGAAGGCCGACCGCGACCCGATGAGGTCCAGCGCGGCCCCCGACAGGTCCACCTGCGCGGCCGGCGGCAGAGCCGTGTAGCCGGTGGGCGCGCCGCTCGCCGCGATGGTCTCGGCCGCTCTCCCGAGCCGGTCGGTGGCCCGGGTCATGCCGGTCGCGGCGGTCTGAAGGGCGTCGATCATACCGGAATCTCCCCGCCGCCACTCTGGCAGGGACACGACAAGGGCCGGTTTCGGCGATCGCTCAAATGCGATCCATCCCGAGCGACGGCCGCCGCGTCCGCCTCACCCCTTCGGCGCGCACACGGTCACCGGAGAGGCGCCGCCGTAGGGCCGCTCCGCCTCGGCGATCTGCTTCGCGGCGGCCTCGCAGGCCTGTTTCGTGTTGAACTCGACCGATCCGATCGCGGAGCCCGAGCCGGCGAGCATGATGATGAGCACGTAGACCACGCCATTCCCCTCCGGCATCCCGGTCCGGCGTCGCGCTGCGTGCTGGTGCGGACGGCGGGACTCGAACCCGCACGGCCTCGCGGCCGCAAGATTTTAAGTCTCGTGCGTCTACCGGTTCCGCCACGTCCGCATGCACCCTCGGTAGCGGGGGCGGCGGGTCCGATCAAGCGGGGGGCGTCCAGCCATACAGCCAGGCGTAGCGGTCGCGCATGCCGTCCGGGCCGAGACGGGCCATCACGGCGTTGCGCAGGAACGCCACC
Source organism: Methylobacterium sp. UNC300MFChir4.1 (assembly GCF_900110155.1). Lineage (NCBI taxonomy): Bacteria > Pseudomonadati > Pseudomonadota > Alphaproteobacteria > Hyphomicrobiales > Methylobacteriaceae > Methylobacterium > Methylobacterium sp. UNC300MFChir4.1. The sequence continues at coordinate 160,823 of NZ_FOCS01000010.1, forward strand.
ACGCCGCCGGCGTGGTAGGTCCGGCCGTTGCTCCGCGCCGCTTTCTGAACCCGTCGCACCCGTGCGGTCCGCGCGCCCGAGAACGCAGCGAGCGCGGCCGGCACGTCCGCGTGGTCCGCCAGCGCGCGGGTCAGGACCGCGGCGTCCTCGATCGCCAGGGCGGCCCCCTGCGCGAGATAGGGCAGCACCGGGTGGCCGGCATCGCCGATCAGCGCGAGCCGGTCGCGGGCGAGCGGGCGCGCCACGGCCCGGTCGGCAAGCGACCAGACCAGCCAGGAATCCGGCAGGCTCAGGAGGTCGCGCAGGGGCGCGGCGCTGCCGCGCAGATGCCCGCGCAGCACGGCCGGCTCCCCGAGCCGGCCCCAGCCCTCGTCGCCCACCGCCTCGGGCACCACCGCCACCACATTCAGGAACTGGCCGTCCCGCACCGGGTAATGCACGACGTGCCGGCCGCGGCCGAGCCACAGGCCGGTGGCGCCGCCGCGCAGGTCCTGCGGGACCGCCTCCATCGGGATGAGCGCGCGCCACGCCGCGGCCTGACCCGGGCGGAGCGGCGCCGAATCGAGATGCGCGCGCAGCCGGGACCTCAGCCCGTCCGCGCCGATCGCGAGGTCGAAGGCGACCGGCTGGGCCCCGCTCGCGCCCTCGACGGTGAGGACGGCCTCGGACGCGGTCTGGGACACGGCGGTGACGGTGCGCCCCATCAGCAGGCGGATCGTCGAGCGGCTCCGGAGCGCGTCGAGCAGCAGCGTCTGCAGGTCGGCGCGGTGGATCACGTAGTAGGGCGCGCCGAAGCGGCTCTGCGCCTGCGCGCCGAGCGCCACGCCGCCGATGCGGCGGCCGCTGTCCAGGGCCCGCACCTCGACGGCGGGCGGCTCGCTCGCCGCCCGGCGCAGCGCCGCGGAGAGCCCGAGGCCCGCCAGAACCCGGCTCGCGTTGGGCGAGATCTGGATCCCGGCCCCGACTTCGCTGAAGCCGGTCCGGCGCTCGATCACCGTGACGGCGTGGCCGGCATCCGACAGCGCCAGCGCCGCCGTCAGGCCGCCGATCCCGGCCCCGACGATCCCGATCCGCAGTGATGGACTGCCAGAAGGCACGGTGGGCGGCGCCTACTCCGCCGCGACCTTGGCGTCGTCCCGCCACACGCAGGCCTGCGGCTCCGCCTCGTCGGCCTTCAGGCCGGCCCGGTAGCGGTAGAGCGTCGAGCAGTACTGGCAGATGATCTCGCTGTCGGCGCCCATGTCGAGGAACACGTGCGGGTGGTCGAACGGCGGCAGCGCGCCGATGCACATGAACTCCTTCACGCCCACGGTGATCACCGGCACGCCCGGCTCGTTGTGGAAGTGCGGTACCGCCTTGCCTGCCATCCGGCCCTCGCCTGTCCCGCGACCGACCGCGCGGCGAATCTGCCAGCGCGCTCCCGGGCGTCTCGCGGCCGCTTATGCCGCCAGCCCCGCGACCGGCGCAAGCCTCGCCCGACCTACGACCGATGCGGCTTGGACTCGCGGGCCCCGCGCCGTACATAGGGCGAAGCCCGATTGACGCCGCCGCGAAAAAAGTCCCGATCATGCAGCAGGAACAGGCCAGTGCGCAGGGTGCGCGCCGCGCCCCGGAACCGCCGATCCACGGTCCCGAGGGCTTCGAGGGCATGCGCCGGGCGGGGCGGCTCACCGCCGAGGCCCTCGACCTGCTGATGGAGGCGACGCAGCCCGGCGTCACCACCGAGGAGCTCGACAGGCTCGCCTACACCTTCGCCATGGATCACGGCGCCTATCCGGCCTCGCTGCTCTACCGCGGCTATCCGAAGTCGATCTGCACCTCGATCAACCACGTGGTCTGCCACGGCATCCCCAACGACAAGCCGCTGCGCGAGGGCGACATCGTCAATCTCGACATCTGCCTGATCCTCGACGGCTGGCACGGTGATTCGAGCCGGATGGCCTATGTCGGCGAGGTGCCGCGCAAGGCCCAGCGCCTGTGCGAGATCACCTACGAGGCGCTGATGCGGGGCGTCGCCGCCGTGAAGCCCGGCGGATCGACCAACGACATCGGCCGGGCGATCCAGTCCTACGCCGAGGGCGAGCGCTGCTCGGTGGTGCGCGATTTCTGCGGCCACGGCCTCGGGCGCACCTACCACGACGCGCCCACGATCCTGCACTACGTCGAGGCCAGCTACGACGTGCCGTTCAAACCCGGCCAGTTCTTCACGATCGAGCCGATGATCAATCTGGGCCGGCCCGCCGTGAAGGTCCTGGGCGACGGCTGGACCGCCGTGACCCGCGACCGCTCGCTCTCCGCCCAGTTCGAGCACACGGTCGGTGTCACCGAGACCGGCGTCGAGATCTTCACGATCTCGCCGAAGGGGCTGCACCAGCCCGTCAACCCGGCCGCCTGACCGGCCGTGCCCGAGCGGCAGGACGACGGTGAGGCGGGGCTGTTCGCCGACAGCGCCGCCCCGTCGCCTGTCGAGAAGGAGACGCCGCACTACCACGGCCATCGCGACCGCCTGCGGGAGAAGTTCTCCGCCGCGGGGCCCGACGCGCTGCCCGATTACGAGCTGCTGGAGCTCGTCCTGTTCCGGGCGATTCCCCGGCGCGACGTGAAGCCCCTCGCCAAGGCGCTGGTCGCCCGGTTCGGCAGCTTCGCCGAGGTGATCAGCGCCGAGCCGGCGCGGCTCATGGAAGTGGAGGGCGTGAGCGCCGGGGTCGCGTCCGACCTCAAGGTGATCGAGGCCGCGGCGCGGCGGCTCGCCCGGGGCGCGATCCGCGAGCGCGCGCTCCTGGGCTCGTGGAGCGCCCTGCACGAGTACCTGCGCGCCACCATGGCGTTCGCCCCGCGCGAGGAGTTCCGCGTCCTCTTTCTCGACAAGCGCAACCACCTCATCGCCGACGAGGTGCAAGGGCGCGGCACCGTCGACCACACGCCGGTCTACCCGCGCGAGGTCGCCCGCCGGGCGCTCGAACTGTCGGCGACGGCCATCATCCTGGCCCACAACCACCCGTCCGGCGACCCGGCCCCGTCGGCGGCCGACGTGGCGATGACCCGCGAGATCGTGGCCGTCCTGGCGCCGCTCAAGATCGTGGTCCACGACCACGTGATCCTCGGCCGAAACGGTCACGCCAGCCTGAAAGGCGTGAAGTTGATCTGATCCTCCGGCCTCCTTGAGCGTTATCGCCCGCGGATATAGCCATGATCGGGTGGCGCGCCTCTTGCCTCAAGAGCGGGAGCGTACGGGAGGAGCGAGATGGCGGTGACGGCCTTCGACGAGATGAACGGGATCGGCGCGGCCGATCCGGCGGCCGTCCGCGACGCCTACGGCCAGCTCAAGGCCTGGCTCGACTCCACGCCGCCCGAGCATTTCAACACCCGCCGCAGCCAGGCCGAGCTGCTGTTCCGCCGGATCGGCATCACCTTCGCGGTCTACGGCGACAACGAGTCGACCGAGCGGCTGATCCCGTTCGACATCATCCCCCGGGTGATCACCAAGCCGGAATGGGCCTTCCTGGAGCGCGGGCTGACGCAGCGGGTCACCGCCATCAACCTGTTCCTGAAGGACATCTACGGCGCCCAGGAATGCATCAAGGCCGGCATCATCCCGGCCGACCTCGTCTACCGCAACGCCCATTACCGCATGGAGATGCGGTCCTTCCGCGTGCCGCACGACCTCTACGTGCACATCGCCGGCATCGACATCGTCCGGACCGGCGAGAACGACTTCTTCGTGCTGGAGGACAACGCCCGCATCCCGTCGGGCGTCTCCTACATGCTGGAGAACCGGGAGGTCATGCTGCGCCTGTTCCCGGACCTGTTCTCGAAGCACCGGGTCGCGCCGGTGGAGAACTACCCGGACGCCCTGCTCGCCACCCTGCGCAGCCTCGCGCCGGGCTCGGCGACCCGGGACCCGACCGTCGTGCTGCTGACCCCCGGACGCTACAATTCCGCGTTCTACGAGCACTCATTCCTGGCCGACAAGCTCGGCGTCGAGCTGGTGGAGGCGTCCGACCTCTTCACCAAGGACGACGTCGTCTACATGCGCACAACCGAGGGGCCGCGGAAGGTCGACGTCATCTACCGCCGCCTCGACGACGACTTCCTCGACCCGCTGGTCTTCCGCCCGGACTCGGTGCTCGGCGTGCCCGGCCTGATGAACGCCTACGAGCGCGGTTCGGTCACCCTCGCCAACGCGGTCGGGACCGGCATCTCGGACGACAAGGCGGTCTACAGCTACATGCCGGAGATCGTGAAGTTCTTCACCGGCGAGGAGCCGATCCTGCACAACGTGCCGACCTATCGGTGCCGCGAGAAGGACGCGTTCGCGTACGTGATGGACAACCTGTCCGACCTGGTGGTGAAGGAGGTCAACGGCTCGGGCGGCTACGGGATGCTGGTCGGGCCGCATGCCAGCAAGCGCGAGCTCGACGACTTCGCCAAGAAGCTCAAGCACGCCCCGGACGGGTTCATCGCCCAGCCGACGCTGTCGCTCTCCACCTGCCCGACCTTCGTGGCCTCGGGCGTCGCGCCCCGCCACGTCGACCTGCGGCCCTTCGTGCTGTGCGGGGCCGACAAGATCCGCATCGTTCCGGGCGGCCTGACCCGGGTGGCGCTGAAGGAAGGCTCCCTGGTGGTCAATTCCAGCCAGGGCGGTGGCACCAAGGATACCTGGGTGCTCGACGCCTGAGCTCCGCGATATCCGGACGTTCCGAGGCGCGGACACCGTGGTCCGCACGACTTGGCTGAAGACCGATGCTCTCCAGGACTGCCGACAACCTCTTCTGGCTCTCCCGCTACGTCGAGCGCGCCGACTTCGTCGCCCGCATCCTCGACGCGGCGCACCGATTCGCGTCTCTGCCGACGAGCTACGGCGGCGGCGGGAGCAACGAGTGGGAATCGGCCCTCGCCTCGGCCGGTGACCCCGACGCGTTCAAGACCCATTACAGCGCGATCAACGCCGACACGGTCTGCGACTTCCTGGCCTTCAGCCCACACAACCCGTCCTCGATCCGCTCCTGCATCGAGGCGGCCCGCGAGAATGCCCGCTCGGTGCGCACGGCGCTCACCACCGAGATGTGGGACGCGATCAACGGCGCGTGGCTGGAACTGCGCAACTACGCCGGCAAGGACCTGAACCGCGACGAGTTCGGCCGCTTCCTCGACTGGGTGAAGACCGTCTCGCTGACCTTCGACGGCTCGGCCTTCCGGACGATGCTGCGCAACGACGCCTTCTGGTTCACCCGGCTCGGCACGGCGATCGAGCGGGCGGACAACACCGCCCGCATCCTCGACGTGAAGTACCAGATCCTGCTGCCGCACGACGAGACGGTGGGCGGCAGCCTCGACTACTTCCAGTGGACCACGATCCTGCGCGAAGTGTCGGCGTTCAACGCCTACCACTGGGTCTACCGGGAGAGCATCAAGCCGCTGCTGGTGGCCGACCTCCTGATGCTCAACAAGCAGATGCCGCGCTCCTTCGCGAACTGCTACGGCGTGATCGTCGAATATCTCGACCTGATCGCCGACGCCTACGGCCGCCGGGGCCCGAGCCAGCGCCTCGCGGGAAACATGTTGGCGAAGCTGGAGGGCGAGGATATCGACCGGGTCTTCGCCACCGGGCTGCACGAGTTCGTCGAGGCGTTCATCGCCGAGAACAACAAGGTGGGCGAGGCGATCGCGAAGCAGTATCTGGTCGGCTGAACAGGACGGACAGGACGGCGCATGCGCATCCGCGTGGTTCACGAGACCATCTACACGTACGAGCAGCCCGCCCGCGGGCTCGTGCAGGTTCTGCGGCTGACGCCGCGCGACCATGATGGGCAGTACGTCCGCGGGTGGCGGATCGACACCACCGTCGACGGGCGGCTGACCGCCCGCGAGGACGGGTTCGGCAACGTCGTCCACTGGTTCACCCCGGACGAGCCGGCCGACGCCCTGACCATCCGGGTCACCGGCGAGGTCGACACCGACGACACGCACGGCGTCGTGCGTGGCACGGTGGAGCGCCTGCCGGACGAGTTCTACCTGCGCGACACGGACCTGTGCGCCGCGAGCCCGGAGTTGCACGCCTTCGCGGAGCGCGTCGCCGCCGAGGACGACGGTGCGACCTTGGGCCGACTCCACCGGCTGATGGGGGCGGTCCACGGTGCTGTGGCCCACGAGCCCGGTCCCGCGAGCGGCGCGGTGCCGGCCGGCAAGGCGTTCGCGGCGGGCCGCGGGATCTGCCAGGATCTCGCCCACGTGCTCATCGCCGCCGCACGCCACATCGGCATCCCGGCGCGCTACGTCGCCGGCTACCGGGCCCGGGAGGACGGGCAGGCGGATGTCGAGGCGCCCCACGGCTGGGTCGAGGCCCTGGTGCCGGATCTCGGCTGGGTGGCGTTCGACCCGTGCTACGACGTCAGCCCGACGGACAACTACATCCGCGTCGCCACCGGCCTGGACTATCTCGGGGCGGCGCCGATCCGCGGCAGCCGGACCGGCGGTGGCACCGAGACACTGGACGTGAAGCTCCGGGTCGAGCAAGGCAGGGCCGCCGCTCAATCCTGACCGTCCCGACCCCGGTCCGCTGACCGCACGAGAGCCCGAAAACGATGACCTACTGCGTCGGTGTCCTGGTGGAGGAAGGGCTGGTCATGGTCGCCGATACCCGCACCAATGCGGGGCTCGACGACATCTCGACCTACCGCAAGCTCCACCATTTCAACGTGCCGGGCGAGCGGGTGATGATGCTCGCCTCCGCGGGCAACCTCTCGATCACCCAGTCGGTGCTCAGCCTGCTCCAGGAGGGCGTGCCCGGCGAGGAGGAGGGTGAGCCGCCGCAGAAGCTCGTCGAGGCGCCGACGATGTTCCAGGCGGCGCAGCTGATCGGCCGGGCCATCCGGCGGGTGCGCGCCATCGAGAAGGACGGGTTCGAGGCGGCCAATATCCGGTTCTCGATCTCGCTGCTGTTCGGCGGCCAGATCGGCACCGGCGAGATGCGGCTGTACCTGATCTACTCCGCCGGCAATTTCATCGAGTGCAGCACCGACGCGCCGTTCCTCCAGATCGGTGAACACAAGTACGGGAAGCCGATCCTCGACCGGGCGGTGAAGTACACGACCGACCTCTATGACGCCCTCAAGGTGAGCCTGGTCTCGATGGATTCGACCATGCGCTCCAATCTGGGCGTCGGCCTGCCGATCGACATCGCGGTCGCCCGCCGGAACGCGCTGACGCTCGAGGTGAACCACCGGATCGAGGCCGGCGAGGGCTACTTCCACGATCTGCGCGAGCGCTGGTCGGCTGCGCTGCGCGCGGCGCACCGGGCGATCCCGCGCCCGCCCTACGGACCGTCCAACGCCTAGGGCGACCACAGCATCGGCCGTCTTGCTCCGCTGCGCTCGCCGGGACGGGGGCAGATTTCTACGTGGCTGTCCGAGCCGCTGAAGACTCCGCTGCGCCCCAGGCCGTCAGGAGCGCCCGGGTCGCGTCGGCCGGATCCAGGGCGCGCATCGGGCCACCCATGACGGCGAAGCCCGCAGCCCCCGCCGCGCGACAGGCCCCGATCACCTCCGGACCGACACCGCCCAGGGCCACGATCGGCAGGCCCACCGCGCGTGCGGCGGCGAGGCCCTCCGGTCCGAGAGCCGGTCCGTAACCGGGCTTGCTCGTGGTCGTGAAGATGGGGCTGAGGGTCACGTAGTCGGCGCCGGCCCGCGCGGCGGCCGCGGCCTCACGCGGCGCGTGCGTGGAAACGCCGATGAGCGCAGCCGCGCCCAGGGTGGCCCGCGCCGCCGCGATCGCCTCCGGTCCCGAGCCGCCGCCGAGATGCACGCCGTCGGCACCGAGGGCGCGCGCGAGCGCGACGTCGCCTCCGACCGTCAGGACGCCGTTCGCGGCCCGCACGCGCTCGGCCACGCGCGCGCCGAGGCGCAGGCGGGCATCCGCCTCCAGGTCCCGGTCGCGGAACCAGATCCAGCGCCCGCCGCCGTCGAGGACCGCCTGGACGGTCTCGACGAGGGGCCGCGGATGCCCGTGCCGGTCCGTCACCGCGAGCAGCGGCGACGGCAGCGCCCTCACGAGCCGACGAGGCCGAGCTGCGGGCTCGACGGCTCGGCCCGGCCGCGGCGGGGGATTCGCCCGGCGCGGTGCGCGTCGCGCCCGGCCTCCACGGCCCGGCCCATGGCGCGGGCCATCCGCACCGGATCGTCGGCCTTGGCGATCGCGGTGTTGATCAGGCAGGCGGAGGCGCCGAGTTCCATGGCGATCACCGCGTCCGAGGCGGTGCCGATCCCGGCATCGATTACCACCGGCACTGTCGCCCGGCGGCAGATCAGCTCTAGGTTGGCCGGATTGGCGACACCCATCCCGGAGCCGATCAGCGAGCCCATGGGCATCACCGCGGCGCAGCCGAGATCCTCCAGGCGCTGGCACACGATCGGGTCGTCGTTGCAGTAGGGCAGCACCACGAAGCCGTCGTCCACGAGATGGCGGCAGGCCTCGATCAGCTCCATCACGTCCGGGTAGAGCGTCTCCCGGTCGCCGATCACCTCGACCTTGATCCAGTTGGTGTCGAGCGCCTCGCGGGCGAGCTCGGCGGTCATGATCGCGTCGCGGGCCGTCTCGCAGCCGGCGGTGTTCGGCAGGAAGCGCTTGCCCTTTAGGATCTTGACCGTGTCCGAGCCGTGGCCCTGGAGCGAGACCCGGCGGATCGAGGCGGTGACCACGTCGGCGCCGCTCGCCGCGACGGCGTCGCGCATGATCGCCTGCGTCGGGTAGCCGGCGGTGCCGATGAACAGCCGGGACGACAGCCTCACCCCGGCGATGGTCAGGCTGTCATCCCCACCCTCGGGGCGTGGCGGCGTGTGACTCTGGTCCATGCTCAACCTCCCTGCATGGCGCGGACGATCTCGACCCGGTCGCCCTCCGCGACCGGTGTCTCGCCCCAGTCCCGGCGGCGCAGAACGCGGCCGTTCAGCGCGATGGCGACGCCCTGCGGACTCTCGATACCGCTCTCCTCCGCCTCGAGGCGGAACAGGGCGTCCACCGTCTCGACCGCGCACTCGCGCGGCTCACCGTTGACCAGGAGTTTCATGCCGAGGCCCTCAGCGCTCCCGGCTGGCCGAAGCGCGCGCGGGTGAAGGTACGCGCCACCTCCGGCAGCGCGCCGCGCAGCACCAGCGCGGCGATCGCGTCGGCGGTGACCGGGGCGAGCAGGTAGCCGTTGCGGTGATGCCCGGTGGCGGCGACGAGGCCAGGGGCGATCGCGTCGAGGATCGGCGCGTCGTCGTCCGAGGTCGGTCGGTAGCCGCTCCACACAGCCTCCACCTCCATCTCCTCGATGCCGGGCAGCACCCGGCGGGCGCCCTCCAGCAGGGCGTAGAGTCCGCCCGCGGTGACGCCGGGCCGAAAGCCGCAATCCTCGACGGTCGCGCCGACGATGAGCTGGCCGTCGCTCTTCGGCGCCATGTGGACCTGCTCGGTCCAGACCATCCGCGCCAGGGTACCGGTCCGGGCGGTGGTGCGCAGGGCCAGGGACTGGCCCTTCAGCGGGCGGACCGGCAGGGCGAGCGCGTCGGGCAGCAGGCCGCCCTCCCCGCTCCAGGCGCCGGAGGCAAGGATGACGGTCTCAGCCGACACGACGCGGTCACTGGCGCGGATCCCGGTCACGCGGCCGCCCGACCAGTCGAGGGCGGTGACGGGGGTCCGCTCCGCCAGGATCGCGCCGGCGCGGCGGCAGGCCTCGGTGAGGGCGTCCATGACCAGGCGAGGATCGACCTGATGGTCGCGCGGACAGTGGATCCCGGCGGTGACGGAGGGGCGCAGGCCCGGCTCCAGGCGCCGCACCTGGCTGCCCGGCAGCCACGTGGCCTCGAGCCCCGAGCGGCGCTGCAGGTCGTAGCGGAAGCGCAGGCGCTCGACCTCCTCGCGGCCGACCGCCAGCACCAGGGTGCCGTCGGCGCGGTAGTCGATCGCGCGGCCGGACTCGGCCTCCAGGGCGTCGCGGAACGCCGGCCAGAGCCGGAGCGAGTCCAGGGCGAGAGGGAGCAGCGGATCGGAGCCTGGCTCGTGCTCGGCGGCGGGGGCCAGCATGCCGGTGGCCGCGAGGCTCGCGCCCGCCCCGATCGTGTCCCGCTCCAGCACCGTCACGGCGCGGCCGGCCCGGGCGAGGCGCCACGCGATCGACAGCCCGATCAGCCCGCCGCCGACCACGGCGACGTCCGTCCGCGCCGGAAGGGTCGCCGGCGCGACGCTGCCGTCCGGGTTGCGGCGGCGGCCGATCGGTGAGGCGGGTCGGTCGAGGGGCACAATCATCTCCGCGGATTGCCGTCGCGGAGATCGGGCCGTGCGCTTCGGTGAGAAGCTGTGGCCTGCCTTTCAGGCGGCCGCGGTCCAATCCCTACGCCGGTATGAGCCGGATCAGGTTCGAAGGATTTCCGCGCCGCAGGTCCTGACGGACGTGCCAGCGGTTTCTCAGCCCCTTGCCGGGGATCTCCCTGGAACAGACGCAGATGTGGCTCCCCGGCCGCTGCCGGTCAACCCCGCGCCGCGAGCATCCAGTCGTTCCCGCGACAATCCGCGGATCCCGGTGACGATCTGGACACCAAGCGTAGCGGAATCGGCGCGCGCGCCGCGGCGGCGACCGCGATCGCGCACCATCCCTTCACCGGTCTGGCATCTCATCACCGGGATTCCGGAACGTCTCCGGTCGCCGGCACTCCACGTCACGGGCGGACTCGCGTGCGCGCAATCCTATTGATCTGCCTGCTCGGCTTCCTCGGTGTCACGGCCGCCTTGAAGCTGCGCGACGGCATGAGGTCGGCGCCGGTGGCCCTCGCCGTCACGCCGCCGCCGGAGCCCGTTCCCGCAGTCGACGCCGCCGGCGTGGCTCTCCAGGCCGGGCGCAACGGCCACTTCTTCGTCAACGCGCTGCTGGACGGCCGCTCGCTGTCGATGATGGTCGATACGGGAGCGAGCGCCTGCGCGTTCTCCGAGGAGGATGCCGCGCGGATCGGGATCCGGGTCACTCCGGCCGATTTCACCCGCGTCTGGAATACCGCGAACGGCACGGTCCGCGTGGCGCCGATCCGGATCGCCATCGTGCAGATCGGATCGATCACGGTCCGGGACGTCGATGCGGTCGTGATCCCGCGCGGGCTCCTGTCGACGAGCCTGCTGGGCATGTCGTTCCTCAGGCGTCTGCGCGATTTCGGCATCTCCGGCAGCACGATGACGCTCAGGGGCTGAGGCGGCCGGAGATCGACGCTGATCTGTCTGGCCGAGGCGCGCCTGTGGGGATCCCCCGGGCCTGCACCACGGGATCGGCTGCGGGCCCAACGCCCGCGCCGATGACCTACGGCGTTCGGGCCTCGTGCCAGCCCGATGGCGGGTGTCTCCTGATCCGCTCGATCAGTCTATCGGTCGCGGGTATTTGCAGTCATAAGACCGTGAGCCGGAGTATTTATATATAACTGGCCGATTATATGTAGTTTCAGATATTTAATCCAAATTTTGCCGAAGGATATGTTTGTTTTTTCAGCGCATTCCGGCAATGCTAGGAGCGTTCATGACTGCGCATCCGACACGTGAGCGCACGATGGGACGGCTTCGGTATGAAGAATCGCGGATCGACGATCTGTTTGTCCATGATCGTGAAGGACGAGGCCCACGTTATTCGGCGTTGCCTCGATTCTGTTCGTCCGATCATCGATCATTGGATCGTCGTCGATACCGGCTCGACGGATGGAACCCAGGATGTCGTCCGTGCCGCGCTCGCGGACATACCGGGTGCCCTGGTCGAGCGCCCCTGGGTCGACTTCGCCTTCAACCGGAACGAGGCCTTGAAACTCGCGCGGCGTCACGCGCAGTACGCATTGATCATCGACGCCGACGATGAGCTGATCATCCCGGCGGACTTCACGATGCCGAAGCTGCGTGCGCCCGGCTATCGGTTCGAGATCATCGACGCGCACACGCGGTACTGGCGCAACCAGCTGGTCAGCACCCGGGAGAACTGGCGTTACCGGGGCGTCCTGCACGAATTCCTCAGCTGCCCCGGCGTGACAGAGACACCGATCCTCCCCCTCGCGATGCGTCGGGGCGACGACGGTGCCCGCCACCGCGACGCGACGGCGGACGCGCGGGATATCGCCGTCCTCGAGAAGGCGCTAGCGGTCGAGACGGACGCCTTCATGATCGCCCGGTACACGATGTACCTCGGCACCACCTACGACGCCGCCGGCGAGTACCGGAAAGCGCTCGCCTGCTTCCTGAAGCGGGCCGATCTCGGCGGATGGGACGAGGAGGTCTATTTCAACCTGCTGATGGCCGCGGTGAACGCGGAGCGCCTCGACGAGCCGGAGGACAGGGTGCTGCAGCTCTACGAGCGCGCCACCGCAATCCGTCCGGGACGGGCGGAGGCGCGCCACGGGGCCAGCCGATTCTGCAGGCTGAGGAAGCGGTTCGCGGAAGGCTATCGTTACGCCGAGGCGGGCTTGGCTCTCGAGCTTCCGAGCGAGGGCATCTCCCTGAACCCGTGGGTCTACGAGTACGGTTTGCTCGACGAGTTCGCCCTCAACGCGTACCACAGCGGCCAGTTCAGCGCCTGCGGACATGCCTGCCTGAAGATCCTCGAGCGGGCGCATGTCCCGCGGGAGGTCGCCATACGCGCCGGCGCCCTGGCCCGGGACGTGATGGCGCAGATGATCGATCCGGTCTGGGGTTGCCGGCACACACCCTACGCTCTGCCGTTCGTGCCGACGTGGTGACACGCACCGCGCGCGGATCGCCCGCGAGCCTCAGATCGCGGCGGATCTCCGCGAGCGCCGCGTGACGTCGGGTCCGATCGGAGGGCCGCTCAGCTGGACTTGCGCGGGCGCAGGAATTTCGGCCGGAACACCGCCATGGGCTCGTCGAAGCCGTTGAGCCGGTGCTCTCCCATTGGGATCGGGTCTCCCCAGAGGAAATCCACGAAGGGCTTCGACATCAGCAGCGGCTCGCCGAGGGCGCGGTTCAGCTGCGCGATGCGGCTCGCGAGGTTCACGTCGCGGCCGATCACCGTGAAGTCGAGGCGTGAGCCGGACCCGACATTGCCGTAGGCGGCCTCGCCGTGGTGGAGCGCGATGCCGGCGGCCACCGGCACCGGGAACTGGTGCAGGGCGTTCGCCTCGTCGAGGGCCGCCAGGGCGTGCTGGGCCGCCGTGAGCGCGCCCTTGGCCGCGCCGCCCAGATCGTCGCCGGTTTCCCGGAAGATCGCCAGCAGGCCGTCGCCGAGATACTTCAGGACCTCGCCGCCCTCACGCTCGATCGGCGGCACGAGGCAGTCGAAGAACACGTTGAGCAGGCCCACCGCCTCCTCCGGCGTCATGTCGGCGGTGGTGCGGGTGTAGTCGCGCATGTCGGCGAACAGGATCGCCGAGCGGATCCGGGTCACCTGCCCGCGGCGGATGTCGCCGGCCAGGATCGCCCGGTGCGGCTCGTCGCCGACATAGAGCCGGAGCACGTGGTCGAGCTGCTTGTTGAGGACGCGCATCTCCATCACGGCCGCCAGCGCCGGCATGACGAAGCGGAGGATCGCGATGTCGTCGTCCCGGAACCCCTCAGGGGCCCGCGTGGCGAAGGTGATGCCGTTCTGCGTGCCGTTCGTGAAGAACAGGGGCGCCACGACGTAGTGGGTGTAGCCGCCGGCCTTCAGGTCGGGAACGATCGCGTAGGCGTCGTCCGGAGTCTTCGACAGGTCGAGGATGAGCCACTCCCCGGTCTCGTGGACCGTGTGGAACGGGCTGTTGAGGTACGCGTCCGTCGAGCGGGCCCCGTGGGGGAACAGCCGCACGGTGGTGCCGCCGTCGCGGGTCCAGATTCGGCCGACTCCGGCATATTCCGAGTGCAGGGTGTCGATCGCCGTGGAGGCCCGGTCCACCGGCACGCCGATCGCGATCAGGCGCTCGGCGAGCCCGGCCAGCATCTCCTCGGCGTTGGGCATCCGCGCGCCCTCGCCGAGAAGCCAGTCGCGGATGCCCACGGAGGGCTGGAGCGCGCCGAAGGGCACGTCGTCGGCCTCCGAGCCGTCCGCGAAGGCCGTCGGGGATCCGGGCGTTGGCGGGCGGCGTTCGAGCATGGCGCCAGACTGGATGCCGCGCGGCACCGTGGCAACGCGGGCGACGGGGAAGCGCCGCGCGGTTCGCGGCGCGGGCTCAGTTGTCCAGGAAGCTCCTGAGCTTCCGGCTGCGCGAGGGATGCTTCAGCTTCCGCAGCGCCTTCGCCTCGATCTGGCGGATGCGCTCGCGGGTCACCGAGAACTGCTGGCCGACTTCCTCCAGGGTGTGGTCGGTGTTCATGCCGATGCCGAAGCGCATGCGCAGCACGCGCTCCTCGCGGGGCGTGAGCGAGGCGAGCACGCGCGTCGTGGTCTCGCGCAGGTTCGACTGGATCGCCGCGTCGATCGGCAGGACGACGTTCTTGTCCTCGATGAAGTCGCCGAGGTGGCTGTCCTCCTCGTCGCCGATAGGCGTCTCGAGGGAGATCGGCTCCTTGGCGATCTTCAGGACCTTGCGGACCTTCTCCAGCGGCATGGCCAGCTTCTCGGCCAACTCCTCCGGGGTCGGCTCGCGGCCGATCTCGTGCAGCATCTGGCGCGACGTGCGGACGATCTTGTTGATCGTCTCGATCATGTGCACCGGGATGCGGATGGTCCGGGCCTGGTCGGCGATCGAGCGGGTGATCGCCTGCCGGATCCACCACGTGGCGTAGGTCGAGAACTTGTAGCCGCGGCGGTACTCGAACTTGTCGACCGCCTTCATCAGGCCGATGTTGCCCTCCTGGATCAGGTCCAGGAACTGCAGGCCGCGGTTCGTGTACTTCTTGGCGATCGAGATCACGAGGCGCAGGTTCGCCTCGATCATCTCCTTCTTGGCCTGCCGGGCCTCGCGCTCGCCCTTCTGGACCATGTTGACGATGCGGCGGTACTCGCCGATCTCCAGGCCCGTCTCCGAAGCGAGGTCGAGGATCTGCGCGCGCAGCTCCGCCACCTGCCTCGAGCCGCGCTCGACCAGGTTCTTCCAGCCCTTGCCGCCGAGCGTACCGACGCGCTCCATCCAGTTCGGGTCGAGCTCGTAGCCCTGGTAGTGGCGCAGGAACTCGTCGCGGGCCACGCCGTGGCTCTCGGCGAAGCGCATCAGCCGGCCCTCGTGGCCGATCAACTGCTTGTTGATCGAGTAGAGCTGGCCGACCAGCGCCTCGATGCGGTTGTTGTTCAGAGACAGGGACTTCACGTCGGCGACGACGATGTCCTTCAGCTCGATCTGCTTCTGGTTCTGGGCCGGGGTGTTCTGCTCGCCGGCGGCCTTGCGCTCGGTGCCCTCGATCTGGAACTTGCGCAGCTTGCGGTAGTTCGCGGCGATCGCGTCGAAGGTCTCGAGGACCCGCGGCTTGATCTCCGCCTCCATGGCGGCGAGCGAGACGTTGTTCTCGAGGTCGTCCTCGTCGTCGCCACCCTCCGGCGGCGCGGGCGGCTCCGCGTCGTCCCCGCCATCCTCGCCCTCGGCGATCTGCGGCGCGTTCTTGCCGTCCGGGCCCGCGTAGGTCGCCTCAAGGTCGATGATGTCGCGCAGGAGGACCTTGCCCTCCACGAGCTCGTCCCGCCAGATGATGATCGCCTGGAAGGTCAGCGGGCTCTCGCAGAGGCCCGCGATCATCGCCTCGCGGCCGGCCTCGATGCGCTTGGCGATGGCGATCTCGCCCTCGCGGGACAGGAGCTCCACCGAGCCCATCTCACGCAGGTACATGCGCACCGGATCGTCGGTGCGGTCGGTCGGCTCCTTGGTGGTCGTGGCGACCGCGACGGCGCGCGCCGGCGCGACCTCGGCGACCTCGCCGCCTTCGGCCTCCTCCTCCTCGCCGTCCGCGGCCTTCTCGCCCGCGGCCTCGTCGGTCTCCTCGGCCTCGACGACGTTGATGCCCATCTCGGAGAGCTGCGAGAGCACGTCCTCGAGCTGGTCCGGATCGGACTGCCCCTCGGGCAGGACCTCGTTGACCTCCTCATAGGTCACGTAGCCGCGCTTCTTGGCGAGCTTAACCATCCGCTTGACCGAAGCATCCGTCAGGTCGAGGAGCGGCCCGTCGGTCTGCTGCTCGGGGGCAGCGTCCGTCTCGTCCCGTTCCGTTGCCTTCGTCGCCATGATCAGCCTATTGTTTCGCACGCGGCGCGTAGCGGAGGCCCCGATGAGGCCAGTCCACGCCGTCGGCGCCGCTGTATGAGATCGGCGCCGGATCGCTCCGGTCGCCGTGAGTCGTCGGTTTCCGTATGCAAGCCCGAGGCTTGACCGATTGTTAACTATGGCGGGACACGTCACCCCGCCACCGCCATGACACAGGCATCACACGGCCGTCGAGTCGCTCGACACCGGTGCATCGGCCTCCGCCTCGGCGGCGATGACGGTTTCCAGCCTCGCCTTCACTTCGCAGAGCCATGCCCACCCGGCATCGGTCGGATCGTCCTCAAACGCCTGCCGTGCTTCGCGAAGTTCGCTATGTAGCGCTCCTGCCTGCCGGTGCAAGATCATCGCCTGTCGGAGCGCGTCTGCGCGGTGGGCAGGATCGGCGTGCGGGGCCAGGGTCGTGCGGTCCCGCGAGCGGGCCAGGGCGAGGATTCGGTCGGCCGCCCCTGTGAGTCCGGCGCGATTGATGCGGTTCTGCAACACCTCGGGCGCCGTGTCCTCGTCCTCGGCCGCGCAGGCCAGCAGGACCGACAGCAGCGCCCGGGCGTCGGGATCGGCGAAGTCGAGCTCGGCCGCCTCCTCACCGAACTCCGCCATCATCTCGGGATGGGCCAGCAGGGTGCCCACGATCACCGCCTCGCGCACCGGGGCAGCGCCCGTGAAGCCCGCCGAGGCCGTCACCGAGGGACTCGGGCTCCCGGTGATGCGCGGCGAGATGGGCTCGCCGGGCCGAGCGAAGCGCTGGCGTCCGCGCGGGGCCGCGCCGGTGGCGCGGTTGGCGCGGGGCGACAGGCCGCGCAGGCGCTCCTCGACATCGTCGCGATAGTAGCGCCGCACGGTCTCGTCGCGGATCGTCGCGACGGTGGTGCGCAGGGTCTGGGTCAGGCCGGCGCGGCGCTCCGGCGTGTCGACCGGTCCCGCCTCGAGGGCGCGCCGCCACAGCAGCTCCGAGAGGGGAAGCGCGGCCGCGAGCACCTGGTCGATGGCCGTCGGGCCGCCCGAGCGCAGCAGGTCGTCCGGATCCTGGCCGCCCGGCAGCAGCGCGATCCGCAGCGAGCGGCCGGGCTCGAGGAGCGGCAGCGCGATGTCGAGGGCCCGGAAGGCCGCCCGCTGGCCGGCCTTGTCGCCGTCGAAGCACAGGATCGGCTCGTCGGCGTGGCGCCAGAGCAGCCCGAGCTGGTCCTCGGTGAGAGCGGTGCCCAGCGGCGCCACCGTCTCGGGATGGCCCGCGAGCGTCATGGCGATGACGTCGACGTAGCCCTCCACCGCGATGATCGAGCCGCGATCATGCGCGGCCTTGCGGGCGCCGTGCAGGTTGTAGAGCGTCCGGCCCTTGTGGAAGAGCGGCGTCTCCGGCGAGTTGAGGTACTTGGCGCGCACCTCCTTGGCGAGCGCCCGGCCGCCGAAGGCCACGACCCGGCCGCGGGTGTCGGTGATCGGGAACATCACCCGGTCGCGGAAATAGTCGTAGGGGACGGAGACCCCCTCCCCCGCCGCGAGCAGGCCGAGTTCGACCATCAGCGCCTTCTCGACGCCCTGACCGGCGAGGTGGTCGCGCAGGGCGTAGCGCTCGCCCGGGGCGTAGCCGAGGCGGAAGGCGCGCTGCGTCTCGTCCCGCAACCCGCGCCGCTCGAGATAGGCGCGGGCCTCGCTGCCCTGGCCGGATCGCAGGCGCTCCTCGAACCAGCGCGCGGCCATCTCCATGACCTCGATCGCCCCGGCCCGCTTCTGCTCGCTGGCCCGGTTGTCCTCGGTGGGCGCCGGCAGGCTGACGCCGGCCTCGCCCGCCAGCCGCTCGACCGCCTCGGGGAAGCTGAGGCCCTCCGTCTCCATCAGGAAGGTGAAGATGTCCCCGTGCTTGGAGGACGAGAAGCAGTGGTAGAACTGCTTCTGATCGTTCACGTAGAAGGACGGCGTCTTCTCGGCGTTGAACGGCGACAGGCCGCGCCACTCGCGTCCGGCCTTCTTCAACTGCACGCGGCGGCCGACCACCGACGAGGCCGGCAGCCGGGAACGGATCTCTTCCAGGATGTGGGGCGGATAGCGCACGGGGCCTGGGACGGGTTGCGTGAACCCGCTCCTATAGCGCGAGAGGCGTGACCGAGTCCCTCACACGCCCGGAATCCGGTGGAGGATTGCGGGGAGAGGTTCAGCCCTTCGCCGCCAGCGCGGCCTTCACCAGGCCGCTCGCCTTGCCGAAATCCATGCGGCCCGCGAAGGTGCCCTTCAGGGCGGCGATCACCTTGCCCATGTCCTTCGGGCCGGCCGCGCCGGTCTCGAGGATCGCCGCCTCGACCGCGGCCTTCGTCTCGGTCTCGTCCATCTGCTTCGGCAGGAACGTCTCGACGATGGCGATCTCGGCGCGCTCGTTGGCGGCGAGTTCCGGCCGGCCGCCCTGCTCGTAGACCGCGGCCGATTCGGTGCGCTGCTTGATCATCTTCTGGAGCAGCGACAGGATCTCCTCGTCGGAGATCGGCTCCTTGCCGTTGCCGCGGGCCTCGATGTCCCGGTCTTTCAGGGCGGCCTGAATCATCCGGACGGTCGCCAGCCGCTCCTTGTCGCCGGCCTTCATGGCCTCCTTCATCTCGGTGGTGAAGCGCGCGCGCAGCATCTCGATGAACCTTCCAACGGTCGAAGCGGGGGGCTGGCCTGCGATTTGCGGGTGTTGAGCCCTGCCGGCAGCGGAGCCACATTGACCCCATCGCGGGCCGCTCGCTAAGAGCGCCGCACACGATCATGCCGCAAGCCGAGAGCGCCGCAACCCGGCGCCCGCCTTCGGCCGGACATAAGCGAGACTCAGCCCATGCTGCAAGACGCCGCCGCGCATGCCCCCGAGCCTCAGGCTCCCGAGCCCTGGGCCGAGCCCGTCGCGACGGCCCTGCTGGTGCTGGCCGACGGCACCATCCTGGAGGGATTCGGCATCGGCCAGACCGGCGTGGCCGACGGCGAGGTCTGCTTCAACACCGCGATGACCGGCTACCAGGAGATCCTGACGGACCCGTCCTATGCCGGTCAGATCGTCACCTTCACCTTCCCGCATATCGGCAACGTCGGCACCAACGACGAGGATCTGGAGAGCCTGGAGGCGGCGCCGGCCTCGGGCGTCCGCGGCACCGTCATCGCCTCGGCGGTGACGAACCCGTCGAACTGGCGGTCCTCGTCGCATCTCGACGGGTGGCTCAGGGCGCGCGGCATCGTCGGCATCACCGGCGTCGACACCCGGGCGCTCACGGCCCGCATCCGCGACCAGGGCATGCCCAACGCCGTGATCGCCAACGATTTCCAGGGCAATTTCGACCGCGAGGCCCTCAAGGCCCGCGCGGCGGCCCTCGCGCCGATGGAGGGGCTGGACCTCGTTCCGCCGGTGACGAGCCGCGCGCCGTCGGAATGGTCCGAGACCGTCTGGGCGCTGGGCAACGGCTACGGCACGCGCGCACCCGGCGAGGGCCTCAGGGTCGTGGCCATCGATTACGGCGTGAAGCGCAACATCCTGCGCCTCCTCGCCCAGGCCGGCTGCGACGTCACCGTCGTGCCGGCCACCACGACGGCCGAGGAGATCCTGGCGCTGAAGCCGGACGGCGTGTTCCTGTCGAACGGCCCCGGCGACCCGGCCGCCACCGGCGCCTACGCGGTCCCGGTGATTCGCAAGCTCCTGGACGAGAAGGTGCCGACCTTCGGCATCTGCCTCGGCCACCAATTGATGGGTCTCGCCCTCGGCGGCCGGACCGTGAAGATGGGCCAGGGCCACCACGGCGCGAACCACCCGGTGAAGGATAAGACCACCGGCAAGGTCGAGATCGTGTCGATGAACCACGGCTTCGCGGTGGACCCGGACAGCCTGCCGGAGACGGCCGTGGAGACCCACGTGTCGCTGTTCGACGGCTCGAATTGCGGCCTGACCCTCACCGACCGCCCGGCCTTCTCGGTGCAGCACCACCCGGAGGCCTCCCCCGGCCCGCGCGACAGCCACTACCTCTTCGAGCGCTTCGTGACGCTGATGCGCTCGGGCGAACCCGAGCGCGCCTGACGCGTCGTCCTCGCGAGCGCCGCGGAGCCGCGGCGCGGCCTTTCAGTCCTGCGTCCCGACCCCAATCGGGCCGCGGCGGGGCCATAAAATCCGCCAGATCGGACGGCTTAAGGGAGCCCACGACGGCCCCTGAACGGCGGCGCATCCGCGCCCGGCGACGGCGGCCCGTCGCAGGGGATTGCCGGATGACCATCGACGAGGCGCGCGACGATTTCTCCCGCCTGCACCGCAGCTTCACCTTCCATCTCGGCGTCGCCGCGGGCCTGTCCTGGCTGACCGCCCTCTACGCCGCCGTCTACGCCCCCTGGGTGCGCAACATCCGGGCGCTGATCGATCCGACCGGCGGCTTCGACCGCGTCGAGAGCACGGTGTCCTACCTCTTCGCCATGCCGGCGGTCCTCGCCCTCGCCTGGGTCTCGGTCTATTTCGGCCGCGAGGCCCTGCGCCGCGCGCAGACGCTCTCGAACGTCGCCGTGGAATTCGCGGCCGCCGCATTGGTGGCCTTCGGAGTGTTCTACCTCTCGATCGACCGGGCGGTCGCCGCGCTCCACGCCGGCTTCTGAGACGGATCGGGGCGGCCAGAGCCGCCCCGGCGCCTACTGGACCTTCTCGAACAGCGGCTCGAACCGCTTGGCGGCCAGCTTGTTCTGCGGCACCGCCCGGGCCGCCTCCAGGTTCTCGGGCCTGTCGCCGACCTGGACGAGGCCGACCATCCCCATGATGTAGTGCGGCGAGCACTTGATGCCGTAGAGGCCGGGCTTGTCGAAGGTCACGGCCTCCTCCTTGCCGACCACCGTCTTGAACGGCGTCGCGCCCTCGGGCGCCATCCCCTTGATCAGCTCGGCATTGTGACCCTTGTCGGCCGGCACGAACCGCACCGTGTCGCCGGGCTGGATTTTCACGAAGGCCGGGTCGAAGACCATCATCCCGCCCGGACCGCTGTTCAAAGTCTTGATGGCGACCTCCGAAGCGTTCGCGCCCGTCATCGAGCCGATCAGAAGTATCGCGAAGAGTGTCGCTGGCCTGGGCATTTTCAGTCTCGAACGATGATGATGTCGATCGGCGCGCTAGCCGATCCATCGGAGCTTAAGGTCCGGTGTCGATTTCCTGCAAGAAATCGATGAATTCTTGTGAGAATTTATAAATCCTCCAAATCGAAGGATCGATGCCGCATCCATGCGCCGGGCGCGCGGCCAGACTGCGCGGTTGTCCCGGCCTTCCAATGCGCCCGTCGCCCGTGTAAACGCGGGGCTCAACGACATTCCCGCCACGCGCGTCCGGGAGCAGGGCTCAGTCGAGCCGTGCCCGATCGGGCGCGCTTGGCCTGAGAAGGCCCACGATGCCCAAACGCACCGACATCTCCTCGATCCTGATCATCGGTGCGGGTCCGATCATCATCGGACAGGCCTGCGAGTTCGATTATTCCGGCACTCAGGCCTGCAAGGCGCTCCGCGAGGAGGGCTACCGCATCGTCCTGGTGAACTCGAACCCCGCGACCATCATGACCGACCCGGACATGGCGGACGCGACCTACGTCGAGCCGATCACCCCGGAGATCGTCGCCAAGATCATCGAGAAGGAGCGCCCCGACGCGATCCTGCCCACGATGGGCGGCCAGACGGCGCTCAACTGCGCCCTGTCGCTGCAGAAGATGGGCGTGCTCGCGAAGTACGGCGTGCAGATGATCGGCGCCACCGCCGAGGCCATCGACAAGGCCGAGGACCGGAGCCTGTTCCGCGACGCCATGACCAAGATCGGGCTCGACACCCCGAAATCGGCGCTAGCCAACGCGTCCGCCGCCAAGAAGGCGGACCGTCAGGCCTACCTGGCCGAGATCGCCAGGATCGAGGCGGCGAACAGCGATCCGGCGGCGCGCCAGGCCGCGCTGGCGGCCTACGAGAAGAGCTGGGCCGCGGGCGAGACCGAGCGGCGCAAGCGCTACGGTGAGCACGCGATCGGGCAGGCGCTGATCGCGCTGGCCGAGGTCGGCCTGCCGGCGATCATCCGGCCGTCCTTCACCATGGGCGGCACCGGCGGCGGCATCGCCTACAACCGCGAGGAGTTCCTCGACATCGTCGAGCGCGGCATCGACGCGTCGCCGACCAACGAGGTGCTCATCGAGGAGAGCGTGCTCGGCTGGAAAGAGTACGAGATGGAGGTCGTCCGGGACCGGAACGACAACTGCATCATCGTCTGCTCCATCGAGAACATCGACCCGATGGGGGTCCACACGGGCGATTCGATCACCGTCGCGCCGGCGCTGACGCTCACCGACAAGGAGTACCAAGTGATGCGCGACGCATCGCTGGCGGTGCTCCGCGAGATCGGCGTCGAGACCGGCGGCTCGAACGTGCAGTTCGCGATCAACCCCGAGAACGGGCGCATGATCGTGATCGAGATGAACCCGCGCGTCTCGCGCTCCTCGGCCCTCGCCTCCAAGGCCACCGGCTTCCCGATCGCCAAGGTCGCGGCCAAGCTCGCCGTCGGCTACACGCTCGACGAGATCGCCAACGACATCACGGGCGGAGCGACGCCGGCCTCGTTCGAGCCGACGATCGACTACGTCGTCACCAAGATCCCGCGCTTCGCCTTCGAGAAGTTCCCGGGCGCCGAGCCGACGCTGACCACCGCCATGAAGTCGGTGGGCGAGGCCATGGCGATCGGCCGCTGCTTCGCCGAATCGCTGCAGAAGGCCCTGCGCTCGCTCGAGACCGGCCTGACCGGCCTCGACGACATCGAGATCGAGGGGCTCGGCAAGGGCGACGACCACAACGCCATCAAGGCGGCGATCGGCACCCCGACCCCGGACCGGCTGCTCAAGGTCGCGCAGGCCC
Organism: Methylobacterium sp. UNC300MFChir4.1; assembly: GCF_900110155.1. NCBI lineage: Bacteria > Pseudomonadati > Pseudomonadota > Alphaproteobacteria > Hyphomicrobiales > Methylobacteriaceae > Methylobacterium > Methylobacterium sp. UNC300MFChir4.1. The sequence goes on from NZ_FOCS01000010.1 coordinate 183,871, forward strand.
TGCGGCTCGGCGTCAGCCACGAGCAGGTCTACGCCTCCTGCAAGATCGACCCGTGGTTCCTCGAGCAGCTCCAGGCGATCATCGACCTCGAGAACCGCGTGAAGGCCCACGGCCTGCCGAAGACGGCCGGCGCCTTCCGCCAGCTCAAGGCCGCCGGCTTCTCGGATGCCCGCCTCGCGGTGCTGGCCAAAACCGACGAGGCCGCCGTCAGCGCGGCCCGGCGCGCCCTGGCGGTGCGCCCGGTCTACAAGCGGATCGACACCTGCGCGGCCGAGTTCAAGTCGCCCACCGCCTACATGTACTCGACCTACGTGGCGCCGTTCGCGGGCGCGGTCGTGGACGAGGCGGAGCCCTCGGATCGCAAGAAGGTCGTGATCCTCGGCGGCGGCCCGAACCGGATCGGCCAGGGCATCGAGTTCGACTATTGCTGCTGCCACGCCTGCTTCGCGCTGTCGGACGCCGGCTACGAGACCATCATGGTCAACTGCAACCCGGAGACGGTCTCGACCGACTACGACACCTCGGACCGGCTCTATTTCGAGCCGCTGACCGCCGAGGACGTGCTGGAGATCATCGAGACCGAGCGGCAGGCCGGCACCCTGCACGGCGTGATCGTGCAGTTCGGCGGCCAGACCCCGCTGAAGCTTGCCCGCGCCCTCGAGGCCGCCGGCGTGCCGATCCTCGGCACCTCGCCCGACGCGATCGACCTTGCCGAGGACCGGGACCAGTTCAAGCGGCTCCTCGACAAGCTCGCGATGAAGCAGCCGAAGAACGGCATCGCCTACTCGGTCGAGCAGAGCCGGCTGGTGGCCGAGACGCTCGGCCTGCCCTTCGTGGTCCGCCCGAGCTACGTGCTCGGTGGCCGCGCCATGGCAATCATCCGCGACGAGACGCAGTTCGCCGACTACCTGCTCGACACGCTGCCGAGCCTGATCCCCTCCGAGGTGAAGGCCCGCTACCCGAACGACAAGACCGGCCAGATCAACACGGTGCTGGGTAAGAACCCGCTCCTGTTCGACCGCTACCTCTCGGACGCGGTCGAGGTCGACGTCGACGCAGTCTGCGACGGCAAGGACGTGTTCATCGCCGGCATCATGGAGCACATCGAGGAGGCCGGCATCCATTCCGGCGATTCGGCCTGCTCCCTGCCGCCGCGCTCGCTCTCGGCCGAGATCATGGACGAGCTGGAGCGGCAGACCAAGGCCATGGCGCTGGCGCTCAACGTCGTCGGCCTGATGAACGTGCAGTACGCCATCAAGGACGGCACGATCTACGTGCTGGAGGTGAACCCCCGCGCCTCGCGCACGGTGCCGTTCGTCGCCAAGGTCATCGGCGAGCCGATCGCCAAGATCGCGGCCCGGATCATGGCGGGCGAGCCGCTCGCGACCTTCGGCCTGAAGCCCAAGACCCTGCCGCACATCGCCGTGAAGGAAGCGGTCTTCCCCTTCGCCCGCTTCCCCGGCGTCGACGTGCTGCTCGGACCGGAGATGCGCTCCACCGGCGAGGTGATCGGGCTCGACGCCAGCTTCGGCGTGGCCTTCGCCAAGAGCCAGCTCGGCTCGGGCACCCAGGTACCGAAGGCGGGGGCCGTCTTCGTCTCGGTGCGGGATGCCGACAAGGCCCGCATCCTGCCGACCATGAAGCTCCTGTCCGATCTCGGCTTCACCATCCTGGCGACCGGCGGCACGCAGCGCTACCTCGCGGAGAACGGCGTTCCGGCAGAGCGGATCAACAAGGTTCTGGAGGGCCGGCCGCACGTGGTCGACGCGATCAAGAACGGCGGGATCCACCTCGTCCTGAACACCACCGAGGGGGCCGGCGCCCTTTCGGACTCGCGCTCGCTCCGGCGCGCGGCCCTCTTGCATAAGGTGCCGTATTACACCACTCTAGCCGGCGCGATGGCCGCGGCCGAGGGGATCAAGGCCTATCTAGAAGGCGATCTCAAGGTCCGCGCGTTGCAGGAATACTTCGCGGCCTGAACCTCAGGGTTCCGCTGACTTCATTTCATGGCCCGGGGAGAGTGCTGCACTCTCGGCCGGGCCTCTTCATTGTGGCGCGAGACGATGGCGATAGACAAGGTTCCGATCACGGTGCGCGGGCTGGCAGCCCTCGAAGAGGAGCTGAAGCACCGCCAGCAGGTGGAGCGCCAGCGCATCATCCAGGCGATCGCGGAGGCCCGCGCGCTCGGCGACCTGTCGGAGAACGCCGAGTACCACGCCGCCAAGGAGGCGCAGTCCCACAACGAGGGCCGCGTCCTCGAGCTCGAGAGCATGATCGCGCGGGCCGAAGTGATCGACGTCACGAAGCTCTCTGGTGACAGGATCAAGTTCGGCGCCACCGTGAAGCTCGTCGACGAGGACACGGAGGAGGAGAAGACCTACCAGATCGTGGGAGAGCCGGAGGCCGACGTGCGCTCGGGCCGGGTCTCGATCACCTCGCCGATCGCCCGCGCGCTGATCGGCAAGGGCGTCGGCGACACGGTCGAGGTCACCACCCCCGGGGGCGGCAAGTCCTACGAGGTCGTCGCCGTCCAGTACGGCGGCTGAGCCGATGCGCCCGCGTACGTGGGGCCGGCTCGCCGGCCTGCTCCTCGGTGCCGTCGCGGGGTCCGCGACGGCGAGCGACTTTCCGCCGACCCCGGTCTTCTCCGACGTCCGGGTCGACGTGCGGCCGCTCCTGAACAAGGGCGCCGGGCTGCAGGCCGAGGCGCTGGCCGGCGACCTGACCGACGCCCTGCGGAAGAACTTCGCCGGTCGGATCGGCGGCCGCGGGCCGCGCCTCGTCGTGGTCGTGACGAGCCTGTCGCTGCGGCCCTATGTCGGCAGCGGTTCCCTGCGCGGCCTGGGCGGCAACTTCGAGACCGACTACATGGAGGGCGAGGCGCTGCTCGTCGGGCCCAAGGGGCAGGTGCTCGGGCGCTACCCGCAGATGACCGCGACGCCGTCGAGCTACGGCGGCGCGTGGTACGATCCGCAATTCGAGCAGCGCCGGCTCGCCGCCATCGCCGACATCTACGCCCAGTGGCTCGCCCGCGACCTGCCGCGGGATTAGAAGGCGGCCGCCGGCCCCGGTCGGCAGCGTGGGGCGTATCCGGTGAGGAGCATGGCAAGCATCGACGTGTCGGAGGCGCAGAGCGCGCCGGTCAGCAATTCGGACCCGCGGCGCGAGCGCCTGCCCGAGCTCGCCCGCGCCCGCGCCTGGATCGTCACGGACGGCAAGGCCGGCGACGAGAACCAGTGCGTCGGCATCGCCGAGACCTTGGGTCTCGACTTCGAGATCCGGAAGGTGCCGGCCTCAGGACCATTCGGCTGGATGGCGCCCTGGGGGCCGATCGACCCGCGCGAGGGCCCGCGCCGCCGGGCCGGCGCCCTGTCGGGCCCCTACCCCGACATCCTGATCGCCTCCGGCCGCCGGTCGGTCCCGTACCTGCGGACCGTGCGGCGCGCGACCGGCGGCCGGACCTTCACGGCCTTCCTGAAGGATCCGCGGACCGGCGCCGACAGCGCCGACTTCATCTGGGTGCCGGATTACGACGATCTGCGCGGTCCCAACGTCTTCACCACGCTCACGGCGCCGCACCTCGTCACCGCGGCGCGCCTGGCCGCGGCCCGGGCCCGGCCGGATCCGCGGCTCGCGCGCCTCGACGGCCCGCGGGTGGCGGTGCTGGTCGGCGGCGACAGCCGTCACCTGAGCTACCGCAAGACCGACATGAACCGCCTCGTGGAGGATCTGCGCGGGCTGGCCGCGCAGGGCTGCCGGCTGATGGTGACGATCTCCCGCCGGACGCCGAACCCGCTCCGCGACGCCGTGAAGGTGCTCGCCGCCGAGACCGGGGGGTTCCTCTGGGACGGGAGCGGCGACAATCCCTACGTGGCCATGCTGGCGCTCGCCGAGGCGATCGTCGTGACCTCCGACTCGGCCAACATGGTGAGCGAGGCGGTGTCCACCGGCGCGCCGGTCCTGCTGTTCGACCTGCCGCGTACTTATATCCGGCATCGGCGCATGTTCGCCGGGCTGGCGATCGCCGGGGCGCTGCGACCGTTCACCGGTCAGTTGGCAGATCTGACGTACAAGCCGATCGACGCGACTCCGGTGATCGCCCGGGCGCTCGCCGACGCCTATGCCGCGCGCCGCGCGGCCGGACCGGCCTGAGGAGACCGAGACAGATGGCCCACACCCACGCCAAGCTCGTCATCATCGGCTCGGGACCCGCCGGCTACACGGCGGCGATCTACGCCGCCCGCGCCATGGTCGAGCCGCTGCTGATCTCCGGCTTCCAGCCGGGCGGCCAGCTCATGATCACCACGGATGTCGAGAACTACCCGGGCTTCGCCGAGGCCATCCAGGGCCCCTGGCTGATGGAGCAGATGCGCCTCCAGGCCGAGCACGTCGGTACCCGGATCGTCTCGGAATACATCACGAAGGTCGATCTCAAGCAGCGGCCGTTCCGCCTCGAGGCCGATTCCGGCGAGACCTACTCGTGCGACGCCCTGGTCATCGCCACCGGGGCGCAGGCCAAGTGGCTCGGCATCCCGTCCGAGGCGGCGTTCCAGGGCGGTGGCGTCTCGGCCTGCGCGACCTGCGACGGGTTCTTCTTCCGCGGCAAGGACGTCGTGGTGGTCGGCGGCGGCAACACTGCGGTCGAGGAGGCCCTGTACCTCGCCAACATCGCCAGCAAGGTGACGGTGGTCCACCGCCGCGACAGCTTCCGCGCCGAGCGGATCCTTCAGGAGCGCCTGTTCAAGCACCCGAACGTCGAGGTGCTGTGGCACCGCGAGATCGCCGAGATCTGCGGCGTGCAGAAGCCGGCACCGAACGTGACGCACGTCCGTCTCAAGGATCCGCGTTCGGGCGAGATCAGCGAGGTGAAGGCCGACGGCGTGTTCGTGGCGATCGGCCACCAGCCGGCGACCGCCATCTTCGAGGGTCAGCTGCCCATGCGCCACGGCGGCTATCTCACCGTGAAGCCCGGCACGACCGAGACCGAGATCCCGGGCGTGTTCGCCGCCGGCGACGTCACGGACGACGTCTACCGCCAGGCGATCACCGCCGCCGGCATGGGCTGCATGGCGGCTCTGGAGGCGGAGAATTTCCTGGCCAATCTCGAGATCGGTGAGAGCCCGGTCCAGGCCGCCGCGGCGGAATGACGGCCGGACGGGCCTCCGCACCTCCCGCGCGAAGCCGTCAGGCCCCGCATTTCAACAAGTTCGCGCTGCTTATGCTTGCGCAGGACCATGCACCGTGTGCATAGGAGTGCTGACTGCGCCGGGATGCACCGATTGCATGCCCGCGCGGTGTCGGGAGCGGCCATCCGCACGCGGCACCGCGCAGTTCGCCCGGTGATCTGCCCGCCGCTTCGCGCCCCTTCTCCACCCCGGGCGCGACCCGCGGGCGCGCGCTGGTAGGGGTTCTCGCCTTGGACTGGGACAAGATCCGGATCTTCCTCAACGTCGCGGAGGCGGGGAGCTTCACCAAGGCGGGTGACGATATCGGGCTCAGCCAATCGGCGGTCAGCCGCCAGATCAGCGCCCTGGAGCGCGAGCTGAAGGCGCCGCTCTTCCATCGCCACGCCCGCGGCCTCCTGCTCACCGAGCAGGGCGACCTGCTGTTCCGCGCCGCGCGGGACATGAAGCTGCGCCTGGAGAATACCCGGGCGCGCCTCGTCGAGACCTCCGAGCGGCCGACCGGCGACCTCAAGGTCACCACCACGGTCGGCCTCGGCACGTCCTGGCTGTCGCAGCGGGTCGGCGAGTTCCTGGACCTTTACCCGGACGTGCGCATCGAGCTGATACTCACCAACGAGGAGCTCGATCTGGCCATGCGCGAGGCCGACGTGGCGATCCGAATGCGCCGCCCGGCGCAGCCGGACCTGATCCAGCGGCGGCTGTTCACCGTGCACTACCACGCCTTCGCCAGCCCGGATTACGTGAAGCGGTTCGGCGAGCCCAAGACCATCGAGGAGCTCGACGACCACCGCCTCGTCTCCTTCGGCGGCAACGAGCCCTCGTACCTGCTGGCCGCCCACTGGCTCGCCGATGCGGGCCGCGAGGGCCGCGAGCGGCGCCAGGTCCACCTGACGGTGAACAATATCGGCGCCCTGCAGCGCGCCATGGAGGCCGGCGCCGGCATCGGCATCCTGCCCGATTACGCGGTGGATGGCGGCCAGCAGCTCGTGCAGGTTCTGCGCGAGACCGAGATGCCGAGCCTGGAGAGCTACCTCGTCTACGCCGAGGAGATGCGCTCGGTCGCCCGGGTGCAGGCGTTCCGCGACTTCCTCGTCTCGAAGGCGCAGCGCTGGACCTACTGAGCATCCGATGGTTGGATCCGTCTCCTCACGGAGACGATTCGATGCGCGCTGCTCTCTACGCTCTGATCCTCGTCGCGGGCTCCACCGGCGCGATGGCGGATGACTGCGCGGAAGCTTGGTACCAACGCAACCTGATCTACAAGCAGGCCGGCTACTGCTTCACCACGCCGCGCGCGATCCAGACCTTCGGCAACGCCGATTGCCGGTACGACGCCATGGATCGCGTGCCGCTCTCGCGCCAGGAGCAGGCGACGGTGGCGGATCTGCAGGCCTTCGAGCGGGCCCATGCCTGCCCGCGCTAGGCCGCGGACCGTCGACCTCGTCGGCCGGGCAGCGTAGGAGCCGCGCCGTCGCTGCGGAAGCCGCGCCAGATCAGCACGGCTCCGGCAGGCCGGTGCTCACACGAACAGGCGCTCGCCCTCGAGGCCCTTGTAGAGGCCGGCGACCTGCTCGCCGTAGCCGTTGTAGATCAGCGTCGGCACGCGCTGGTCAGTGCCGAGGACGCGCTCGGTCGCCTGGCTCCAGCGCGGGTGCGGCACGGCCGGGTTCACGTTGGCCCAGAAGCCGTACTCCGAGGCCTGCAGACCCTCCCAGAAGGTCTTCGGCCGGTCGGCCGTGAACGAGATCTTCACCAGCGACTTGGCCGACTTGAACCCGTACTTCCACGGCACCGCGACGCGGATCGGCGCCCCGAACTGGTTGGGCAGCGGCTTGCCGTAGATCCCCGTGACCATGAAGGCGAGGTCGTTCCCGGCCTCAGCCAGTGTCAGGCCCTCCGTGTAGGGCCAGGGATAGAAGAACGCCCGCTGGCCGGGCGCCATCGCCTTGTCCATGAAAGTCTCGAAGCGGATGTACTTCGCGCCGGAGGCGGGCTTGGCCAGCGCCACGAGCTTCGCCAGCGGGAATCCGGTCCAGGGCACCGCCATCGACCACGCCTCGACGCAGCGGTGACGGTAGAGACGCTCCTCCAGGCCGACCTTCCGGATCAGGTCGTCGACGCCGATCTCGAACGGCTTCTCGACGAGCCCGTCGATCTTGAGGGTCCAGGGCTGCGTCTTGAGGGCGTTGGCCGCCGGCAGCACCGTCTTCGACGTGCCGAACTCGTAGAAATTGTTGTAGTCGGCGCTGAAGCGCTCCGGGGTCAGGGGGCGGTCGAGCGTGTAGGCGGGGTTCTGCGGCGCCGGGTAGAGCGGTTGGTCGCCCGCCGCCGCGAGGGCCGCGCGCCCACCCAGGAGCGAGCCGGCCGCGAGCCCGGCCGCGCCGCCGATCAGGGCCCGCCGATTGAGGAAGACGGCCTCGGGCGTCGCCAGATGCTCCGGAATCTCCCAACCGCGCCTGCGCTTGATCAACATGGCCGTCTCCTCGGATCTCCTGCCTGCACAACCCACAGATCGGCCGCGGCCGACAGGGGCGCAAGCGCCGCAGCCTCACCTTTCGGCGAACGGCGCGCAGGAGTTACGCCGCCCGTGAGCGGCACCGGGACGCAGGCCGTCGTCCGCCGCGCGGGCGAGGCTCAGGCCGGCGGCGTCTCGTCGCGCAGCATCCGCCGCAGCACCTTGCCGACATTGGTCTTCGGCAGGGTCTCGTGGAGCACCACGCGGCGGGGAACCTTGTAGCCGGTGAGCTGTGTGCGGGCATGCGCCCGCAGGACATCGGTGGAGACCGACGGGTCCTTCAGGACCACGTGGGCCACCACCATCTCGCCCGTCTCCTCGCTCGGCGCGCCGACCACCGCGCATTCGAGCACGGCCGGGTGGGCCGCCAGCACGTCCTCGACCTCGTTCGGATAGACGTTGAAGCCGGAGACGAGGATCATGTCCTTCATCCGGTCGACGATCCGGACCTGGCCGTCCGCCTGCAGGATCGCGACGTCGCCCGTCCGGAAGAACCCGTCCGCGGTCATCGCCCGCGCGGTCTCCTCCGGCCGATTCCAGTAGCCGCGCATCACCTGCGGGCCGCGCACGCAGATCTCGCCCGGCTGCCCGGCCGGGAGGGGTTCGCCGGAGACGGCGCGGATCGAGACCTCCGTGGAGGGCAGCGGGTAGCCGATCGTGCCGGAGAAGTCGCGCATGCCCCGCGGGTTGACGCACACGACCGGCGAGGTCTCCGACAGGCCGTAGCCCTCAATGATCGTGTTGCCGGTCAGGGCCTTCCAGCGCTCGGCCACCGCCCGCTGGACGGCCGTGCCGCCGCCGACCACGAAGTCGAGGTGGGCGAAATCCACCGTGCCGATCTTCGGATGGTTGATCAGGACGTTGAACAGCGTGTTCACGCCCATCAGGTGGGTGAAGCGCGTGCGGCTCAGGGTCTTGACCATGCCGTCGCAGTCGCGCGGATTGGGGATCAGCAGGCAGGAGCCGCCGCTGCGCATGAACTGGAAGAAGCACGCGGTGAGCGCGAAGATGTGGTAGAGCGGCAGCGCCGTGACCACGCAGCGCGCGACGCTCGGATCCTTCGAGTTGAACCAGAGCTGCGACTGCTCGACGTTCGCCATGATGTTGCGGTGGCTCAGCATCGCCGCCTTGGCGATGCCGGTGGTGCCCCCGGTATATTGCAGGAAGGCGAGGTCCTCCGGGTCGACCGCGGCGGACGCGCGCGGCATCGTCCGGCCCTGGCGGAGCACGGTGGCGAACGGGATCGCCAGCCCTTCCGGCAGGCGGAACGGCGGCACCGCCTTGCGAACGTGCCGGCTCGCGAGGTTGATCACCCGCCCCTTCAGCCCCAGCCCGTCGCCCGGACCCACGAGGACGACCCGCTCCAGGGCCACGTCCGGCAGCGCCGCCGCGATGGTGGCGCCGAAATTCTCCAGGACGATCAGGATCCGCGCGCCGGAATCGTTGATCTGCTGCACGCATTCCCGGGGCGTGTAGAGCGGGTTGGTGTTGACCACCGTTCCCCCCGCCAGGAGGACGCCGAAGATCGCCACGGCGTAGGCGGGGACGTTCGGCAGCATGATCGCCACGCGGTCGCCCTTCGCCAGACCCTGTCCGCGCAGCCAAGCCGCGAGGTCGCGCGCCTGCTGGCCGAGGGTCGCGTAGGTCATGGTCGAGCCGAAGCACAGCATCGCCGGCCGGCTTGCGAAGGCGGTCACGCTGGTCTCGAACAGGTCGACCAAGGTCCCGAGGCCCGCGACGTCGATCTCCGCCGGGACGCCGGGCGGATAGAAGGGCAGCCAGGGCCGGTCGGAGGCCCGGTGGCCCGGCATCGCTCCGGCCGTGGCGGCTCGAGCGCCGTGCTCCATCACGTTCGCCTCATGCATCGCGATGCCTCCCGCGGGCCCGACTCTCGGGGGCCGAGTCCCGCAACGCCTGTCGCGCGGACTCTGCGGGAACGGAGGCCGGCCCGCAAGGCAGGGGGGTCAGAGGGCTGGACGATGCCGGCGCAATGTCGCCAGCACGGTGTGGGGCAGGGCCGCCGCGATCAGCAGGCCGGCGGCGAGCGCGGCCTCCTCCGGCCGCATCGCCCGCCGGGGCCAGGGGCCGACGCCCAGGTCGCCGGCGAGGCCGATCAGGATCGCGCCGAGCCACAGGGTCAGGAAGGCGAGCGCGCCGTAGCCGACCCGGCGCAGCCGCGGCCGCAGGGGCCGGTTGGCCGCGACCGCGAACAGGCCGAGGACGCCGCCGAACGTCAGCGCGCCCACGGCGGCGCCGAGCCCGTAGGCCAGCCACAGGGGCTGGTGGGTGAGGAAGGCCATGCCCCCGGCGGCGAAGGCGCCGCGCAGGACGAGGCCGCCGAAGGTCGGGTAGAGCCCGGCGGCGAGGAGCGCGGCCGCGCCCGCCAGTCCGAACACGATCCGGCGCGGCGCGGAGCCCGGGCCCGGGCCCGTCACCACCCGCGCGAGGTGGCCGAGCCCGTAGACCAGCGCGAAGGCGAAGAGCGGGTAGCGGGCGATGAAGTAGCCGAAGATCCAGGGCTCGAGGGCCTCCGGCACGGCGTCGCGCTGGCTCAGGCCGGTCGCCGCGACGAGAGCCAGGGCGGCCAGCATGGCGAGGATCGGCCCCGCCGCTGCCAGAAGGCCGCCGGCGCGGCCTCCGGACGTCCCGGCGCCGGGACCGACCCGGTCGAGCGCGGCGTTGGCGTGTGCGGCCATGCTGGGATCAGCCGGAGAGGCGCGCGGGGTCGGGACCGCCGCGGCCGCTCTAGCGGGCCTCGTAATGGTCGCGGATCAGCCGGTCGAGGAGCCGCACGCCCCAGCCCGCGCCCCAGCTGCGGTTGATCTCGCTGGCGTTCGACGACATCGCGACGCCGGCGATGTCGAGATGCGCCCACGGAACGTCCTCGACGTAGCGCTTGATGAACGACGCCGCGGTGGCGGCGCCGCCGTGGCGGCCGCCGGTGTTCTTCATGTCGGCGAACTTGGAATCGATCGCCTTGTCGTAGGCGGGGATCAGCGGCATCCGCCACACCTTCTCGCCGGTCGCCTCGCCGGCGGCGTGGATGTTGCCCGCCAGCGTGTCGTCGTTCGAGAACATGCCGGCGATGTCCTGGCCCAGCGCCACGATGATCGCGCCGGTCAGCGTCGCGAGGTCGACGATCGCCTTGGGCTTGGTGCTGCGGATGACGTGGGTGATCACGTCGGCCAGCACCAGCCGGCCCTCAGCGTCGGTGTTGATCACCTCGATGGTCTGGCCCGACATGGAGGTCAGGATGTCGGACGGGCGGTACGAGCCGCCGTCCGGCATGTTCTCCACGATGCCGATGGCGCCGACCACGTTGCAGCGCGCCTTGCGGGCGGCGAGCGCGTGGAGCGCGCCGACGACGGCGGCGGCGCCGCCCATGTCGCCCTTCATGTCCTCCATGCCGCCGCCCGGCTTGATCGAGACGCCGCCGGAATCGAACACGACGCCCTTGCCGATGAGCGCCACGGGCGCCTCGGCCGCGGGGCCGCCGTTCCAGCGCATGATCACGATCCGCGGCTCGCGGGCCGAGCCCTGCGCCACCGCGAGCAGCGCGCCCATGCCGAGTTCCCGCATCCGGGCCGGCTCCAGCACCTCGATCTCGACGCCGAGCTTGGCGAGTTCCGAGGCGCGGCGGGCGAACTCAGCCGGGAAGAGCACGTTCGGCGGCTCGTTCACGAGGTCGCGGGCCAGGACCACGCCGTCGGACAGGCACTTGGCGCCCTCGCCCTCGCGGGCGGCCGCGCCGTGATCGGCGAGCAGCAGGGTCAGCGCGGTGACGGTCTTGTCGTCGGCGTCGGGCTTCTTCTTGGTCTTGTAGCGGTCGAACGCGTAGGTCCGCAGGCGCGCGCCGAGGGCGAACTCGCCGGCCTGCGCCGCCGTGACGGTCGCGCCCGGCCAGTCGAGCACGACCCGGGCGGTCCGTCCCGCCACCTTGCCGGCGGTGAAGCCGCCGAGCGCCGGCCAGTCGGTCTTGGCCCGGTCCTTCTCCGAGCCCAGGCCCACGACCACGAGGCGGTCGGCACCGACGCCCGCCGGGGCCGGCAGGGACAGGGCGCTGAGCGAGCGGCCCTTGAACTTCTCGGAGGCCGCGGCGCGGGCCACGAGATCCGCCCCGGAGGCGCCCAGCGCCTCGCGGGCGGCCGACCCGAGCGACAGGTCGTCGCCGACGAAGACCACGAGATCGCCGGATCCGCCGGGGCCCTGGCCGCTCTGCTCCAGGGGACCGAAACCGACCTCGATACCGTCCGCCATACCCGTCGCCCTGCCCGTTATTCCGGAGCCGTACTACGCACCCGCGCGCCGAGGCGCGGGCGATCCGCCCTGTGTAGCCGCTGAGACGGAGAACGCAACGCGGCGTGACAGCCCTGGAATCGCCCCTTTTGTCGGGTCCCTGCCGCCACGAGGGCGCGAGAGGACGAGCGGGACTGCCGGGCCGATGAGGCAGATCGAGCGCTACATCTTTCGGATCGCCCTGGGCGCCACCCTCGCCTGCCTGATCGGGCTGACGGGCACCATCTGGCTGACCCAGGCCCTGCGCGAGCTCGATCTCGTGACCGCCAAGGGCCAGACGCTGCTGGTCTTCCTCTTCGTCACCGGCCTGTCGCTGCCGACCCTCGTCGTCGTCATCGCTCCCGTGGCGCTGTTCATCGGCACGATCTACGCGCTCAACAAGCTGAACGGCGATTCCGAGCTGATCGTCATGTCGGCGGCCGGGATGCCGCCGCGCTCGCTGCTGCGGCCCTTCCTCACCCTGGCGCTGTTCGTCAGCTTCCTGGTGGGATTCCTGGTCGTGGTGGTCATGCCCGCGAGCTTCCAAGAGCTGCGCGACGTGATCACCCGGGTGCGCGGCGACTTCATCGCGAACGTCGTCAAGGAAGGGCAGTTCACCCAGCTCGACAACGGCATCACCTTCCACTTCCGCGAGCGCGGGCCGGGCGGCACCCTCAAGGGGCTGTTCATCCAGGACCGGCGCGAGGCCGGGAAGACCAAGGTCTACCTCGCCGAGCGCGGCAACGCGGTCGACGTCGACGGCCAGAGCTACCTGATCCTGGAGAACGGCAGCGTCCACCAGCAGCAGAAGGACTCCCGCGATTCCTCGATCCTGACCTTCGAGCGCTACACGATCGACCTCGCGGCCTTCGCGCCCCCGGATTCCGACACGATCTACAAGCCGCGCGAGCGCTCGACGGCGCAGCTCCTGTTCCCCGACACGACGGAGGGCTACTACAAGCTGCAGAAGGGCCGGTTCCGGGCCGAGCTGCACGACCGGCTCTCCGCCTGCCTCTACCCGCTGGCCCTGGTCTTCATCGCCTTCGCGGCTCTGGGCGATCCCCGCACGACCCGGCAGGGGCGCGGCGTCGCGATCGCCGGCGCGATCGTCGCCGTCGTGGCGCTGCGCATCGGCGGCTTCGCGGCGGTCAGCGCCGCCGCGCGCAGCCCCGCCGCGGTCCTGGCGGTCTACGGCGTGCCGCTGCTGGCGATCCTCCTGTCGAGCCTCCTCATCTTCTACGGGCCCCGGGTGCGCGCCTTCAACGCCGCCCTGGCCCGCGCCGTCCGCGGCCGGTTCCGCGGCCCGCGCCTCGCGCCGGCGGCCTGAACCCGATGATGCTGATCGGTCCCACTCTCGGGCGATACTTCGCCGCCCGGTTCCTCCGCACGGTGCTCGGCGTCTTCATCACCGTGTTCGCGCTGGTCTACACGCTCGACTTCGTCGAGCTGCTCCGCCGCGCCGGCGAGGCCCAGGGCGCGTCCGCCGGCCTGATGGCGCAGCTCTCGCTCTACCGCACCCCCGCGGTGGCCGAGGGCGTCCTGCCCTTCGCGGTCCTGTTCGGCTCCATGGCGGCCCTGCTCCAGCTCTCGCGCAAGCTGGAACTGGTGGTCGCCCGCGCGGCCGGGATCTCGGCCTGGCAGTTCCTGCAGCCCGGCTTCTTCGTGGCCCTCGCCCTCGGCGCGCTGGCGGTCGGCGTCTACAACCCGGTCTCCGCGATGCTGAAGCAGCGCTCCACCGAGATCGAGGCGAAGATCTTCGCCAAATCCACCAAGGCGAGTTCGGGCAAGGACCTCTGGATCCGACAGAAGGGCCTCGATGGCGAGGCGATCCTGCGCGCCGAGACCGCCATCGAGGGCACGACCACCCTGGCGGGCGTGTCGGTCTTCACCTTCGACGGCGCCGGCAAGTTCGCCGAGCAGCTCGTCGCGGCCCGCGCGACGCTCCACGACGGCTACTGGGAACTCTCCGATGTGCGCGTTCTCACACCGGGCACACCGCCTGAGTCGTTCGACACCTACCTGATCGCCTCGAACCTCGACCCCGCACAGGTGCGTCAGGGGTTCACCCCCCCGGAATATGTGCCTTTCTGGCAACTTCCCACAACGATCGCGCGGACCGAGCGGGCCGGTTTGGACGCCACCCGCTACCGTCTCCAGTACGATGTCCTGTGGGCGCGGCCGGTGCTGTTCGTGGCCATGGTCATCGTCGCCGCAACCGTTTCCTTACGGTTCTTCCGCTTTGGTGGTGTCGGTAAACTCGTCCTCGGTGGCGTCGCGGCCGGCTTCGCCCTCTACGTGGTCCGACAGGTCATGGAGGGGCTCGGAGCATCCGGACTCGTCGCCGCACCGGTGGCGGCCTGGTTCCCGGCCGTGGTAGGCAGTCTTCTCGGTACGCTCACGCTTCTGTACCAGGAAGACGGCTGACTTCCGCGATCCTTCGCGGGACGGGAGACGGGTGTTGAGGTTGGTGGCGGCAGACGTCACAGGGGTTGGGACGCGCGTTGCGTAAGGTCGCCGACATCCTGCGGAAGGCTGGTTTCCGGGCCGCGCTGGCGCTCGCCGCGCCGCTGGCCGGGGGCCTGTCCGCCCATGCCCAGGGCCTGCCCGCCGTCGCGGCCGGGAAGCCCGGCGACAAGCTGCTCGTCGAGGCCGACGAGCTGATCTACGACAACGACCGCGGCACCGTGACGGCCCGTGGCAACGCCGAGCTGCATTACGGCCCCCGGACCCTGCAGGCCGACCGCGTGCGCTACGACCGGAATTCCGGCCGGGTCTTCGCCGAGGGCAATGTCCGCCTCACCGAGGCCGACGGCGGCGTCGTGACCGGCGCGCGCATGGAGCTCACCGACGACTTCAAGACCGGCTTCGTCGACGCCTTCCGCGGGCAGCAGACCGTGCAGCGGAAGTTCGAGACGGTGCGCACCCGCTTCTCCGCGCCGCGGGCCGAGCGCCTGAACGGCGAGCAGACGAGCTTCGAGTCCGGCAGCTACACGGCCTGCGAGCCGTGCAAGGACAACCCTGAGACGCCGCCGCTGTGGCAGATCAAGGCGAAGAAGATCATCCACGACAACGAGACCCACACGGTCTACTTCGACGACTCGACGCTCGAGATCGCCGGCATCCCGGTGGCCTACCTGCCGTATTTCGAGGCGCCGGACCCGACGGTGAAGCGCAAGACCGGCTTCCTGACGCCGCGCTTCGTCACGACGACGGCGCTCGGCAACGGCGTGTCGCTCCCGTACTTCATCAACCTCGCGCCGAACTACGACCTGACGCTGACGCCGACCCTGCTCAGCCGCCAGGGCCTGCTCGCGCAGGGCGAGTTCCGCCAGCGGATCGACAACGGCTTCTACAACATCCGCCTGTCGGGCATCTCGCAGACGACGCCCTCGGCGTTCCTGCCGAGCCCCCTCGGCGCCGGCGAGCGCGACTTCCGCGGCTCCGTCGAATCGCAGGGCCGGTTCTACATCAACCCGCGCTGGCGCACGGGCTGGGACCTCGTCGGCGTGACCGACAAGTGGTTCCTCGACAATTACCGGATCCGCAACCAGAACATCACCACGGACTATTTCCGTGAGGCCACCTCGACCGCCTTCCTGATCGGCCAGGGCGACCGCTCGTGGTTCGAGGCGCGGGGCTACTACTTCAAGGGCCTGTCGAGCTTCGACTGGCAGAAGCAGCAGCCGATCGTGGCGCCGGTGATCGACTACGACAAGCGGATCAATGGCCCATCGGAGATCGGCGGCGAGGTGCGCTTCCAGGCGAACATCACCAGCCTGACCCGCGAGACCACGCAGTACCAGGGCCTGCCGCGGACCTCGAGCTACCTGTTCTCGCCGAGCGTCAACGGCGTCAGCTTCCCGCTCTACCAGACCTGCACGGTCTTCCAGCGCGGCCTGTGCGCCATCGACGGGCTCGCCGGCACGAACACCCGCGCCTCCGCGGAGCTGTCCTGGCGCCGCAGCTTCATCGACGATCTGGGCCAGAAATTCACGCCCTTCGCGTACCTGCGCACGGACGCGTTCTTCAACAGCACGAGCTTCTCGGGCTACCAGAATGACCTCGTCCCGCAGGTCGCGCACGTCGATCAGGGCTTTGCCGGGCGGGTCATGCCGGCGATCGGCCTCGACTACCGCTACCCGTTCGTCGCCAATTTCGGCGCGCTCGGCGTCCACACCCTGGAGCCGATCGGCCAGATCATCGCGCGCCCGTCGGAGACCCGGATCGGCCGCCTGCCGAACGAGGACGCGCAGAGCCTCGTCTTCGACGACACCTCGCTGTTCGAGTGGGACAAATTCTCGGGCTACGACCGGGTCGAGGGCGGCGTGCGCACCAATCTCGGCGGCCAGTACTCGGTCGTGACCCCGTCCGGCTGGTACGCGAACGTCCTGTTCGGCGAGTCCATCCAGCTCGCGGGCGTCAACTCGTTCCGCCGCGGCGACATCGCCAACACCGGCCTCGATTCCGGGCTCGAGACGCAGCGCTCGGACTTCGTCGGCCGTTTCCAGGTCTCGCCGAACCAGAACATCACGTTCATCAGCCGGGCCCGGTTCAACCAGTCCGACTTCCACGTGGCGCGGTTCGAGACCGGCGCGACGGCGCGGTTCGCGCCGTTCCTGCCGCTCACCGTCTCGGCCTTCTACTCGTACTACGAGGCGCAGCCTCTGCTGGGCTACAGCCACTACCGCGAGGGCATCACCGCCACCGCGACCTACAACATCACGCCGAACTGGTTCGTGTCGGGCTCGCTGCTCGTCGACCTGACCCACTACCTCGACGTGCGCAACACCTACACGGACGCGCTGAGCTCGTACCTGGCGAACCCGATCGGGACCGTGCCGATCTACCAGAACCCGGGCCGCTTCTACCTGTCGGGCGCGAGCTTCGGCGGCGGCTACCAGGACGAGTGCACCACCGTCTCGCTGAACTACATCAACTCGCCGATCGCGACCGCGACGGGCGTCCGCGAGCGCAACCAGACCGTGCTGCTGCGGGTCGAGCTGAAGACCCTGGGCGAGGCCGACCTGCGCCAGAACGTCGGGACCGCCACCACCGCCGACGGCATCGCCTCGATCCGCTGAGGAACCGGGACCGGCGGCGCGCCGGTCCGGCGCGTCGGCCGCCGCGATCCCGCCGCTCGGTCTGAGCCGCCGAGGATGCGCCCGCGCCGCGCGGGCGCTATAGAGCGCCCATGCCGCCCCTCGCCCTCACCCTCGGAGATCCCGCCGGCATCGGCCCGGAGCTGGCGCTCAGCGCGTGGCTCGGGCGCGGCGGGGCGGATCCGTTGCCGCCGTTCTTCTTGGTGGCCGATCCCGACTTCGTCGAGCGCCTCGCCCACCGCCTCGACCGCCCCGTCCCGGTGGCGGAGGTCGATCCTGAGACGGCCGCCGAGGTGTTTCCGCGCGCGCTCCCCGTGGTGCCCTTGCCGAGCGGCGCCCGCGTCGCGGCCGATCCCGGCGTCCCCGATTCCGGCAATGCCGGCGCGACCATCGAGTCGATCACCGCGGCGGTGGAGTTCGTGAAGGCCGGGCGCGCGAGCGCGGTGGTGACCAACCCGATCGCCAAGTTCGTGCTGACCCGGACGGGCTTCGCCCATCCCGGGCACACCGAGTTCCTGGCCGCCCTCGCGGTGCCGCCCGGCGTGACGCCGCCCCGGCCGGTGATGATGATCTGGAGCGCCGGCCTCTCGGTGGTGCCGGTGACGATCCACGTGCCGCTGAGGGACGTGCCGGACCTGCTCACCCAGGAACTCGTCGAGGAGACCGCCGCGATCGTCGCCCGGGACCTGCGGGAGCGGTTCGGCCTGCCCGAGCCGCGCCTCGTCCTCGCCGGCCTGAACCCGCACGCGGGCGAGGCCGGAACGATCGGCCGCGAGGACCGCGACGTCCTCGCCCCCGCCGTGGCGCGCCTGCGGGCGCGGGGCATCGACATCCGCGGGCCGCTCCCCGCCGACACCCTGTTCCACGCCCGCGCCCGGGAGACCTACGACGTCGCCCTCGCGCCCACGCACGATCAGGCCCTGATCCCGATCAAGACGATCGCGTTCGACGACGGCGTGAACGTCACCCTCGGCCTGCCCTTCGTGCGCACCTCGCCGGACCACGGGACGGCCTTCGACATTGCCGGCCAGGGCGTCGCCCGGCCGGACAGCCTCGTGGCGGCCCTGCGCCTCGCCGACCGGCTGGCCGCCAACGCGGCGGCGCGGAGCGAGGCCCCCGCCGGGGCCGAGATCATCCCGTTCAGCGTCTATGCCGGCCGTCCCCGGCCCGTCGGCGCCCGCCACTTCGATCCCGAGGACGAGCTGTGAGGCAGCCAGCATGAGCGCCGGGGACGGTCTTCCCCCGCTGCGCGAGGTCGTCGCCCGCCACGGCCTGGAGCCGAAGAAGGCGCTCGGCCAGAACTTCCTCTACGACCTCAACCTGACCGGCCGGATCGCCCGGGCGGCCGGTCCGCTCGCGGGGGTGACCGTGGTGGAGGTCGGGCCGGGCCCGGGGGGGCTGACCCGCGCGCTCCTCGCCGAGGGCGCCGCCCGCGTCGTGGCGATCGAGCGCGACCCGCGCGCCCTGCCGGCCCTCGCCGAGATCGCCGCCCACTATCCCGGCCGGCTCGAGGTGGTCGACGCCGACGCCCTCGCCTTCGACCCGCGGCCGCTGGTGGGCGAGGCCCCGGCGCGGATCGTCGCCAACCTGCCCTACAATGTCGGGACCGCCCTGCTCACCGGCTGGCTCGACGGCGAGGTCTGGCCGCCCTGGTGGGATCAGGCCGTGCTGATGTTCCAGCGGGAGGTCGCCGAGCGGATCGTCGCCGGCCCGGAGGAGCGGGCCGATTACGGCCGGCTCGGCGTCCTGTGCGGCTGGCGCACGGAGGCCGAGATCCTGTTCGACGTCAGCCCCTCGGCCTTCGTGCCGCCGCCCAAAGTGACCTCGAGCGTGGTCCGGCTGGTGCCGCGTGCCCAGCCCCTGCCCTGCCGCGCCGGCGCGCTCGAAGCCGTCACCCGGGCGGCCTTCGGCCAGCGGCGGAAGATGCTGCGCCAGAGCCTCAAGGCCTTGACGCCCGAGGCCGGCGCCCTGCTGGCCGCCGCCGGCCTGTCCGAGACCGCGCGCGCCGAGGAGATCCCGGTGTCCGGGTTCGTCGATCTCGCCAATCGGTGGGACGCGCACAGAAAGGCCGGCGCCCCGGTGGGGACGCCGGCCTGAAGGAGAGCCGTGGCTCCGGCCCGGAGGCCGGAGCGCTGCCGGGTCAGCGGGTCTGCTGGATCGCCGAGAGCACCCAGCCGCGGCCGGGCTGGCGCAGGAAGGTCCAGAGCTCCGTCGCCTCGGACGAGTCCGTGGAGACGACGCGGCCGCTCGCCCGCTCGATCATCACGTCCTTGAGGGCGTAGCGCATGGCCACGGTCGCGTAGTCGGTGCGGTCCTCGCCCCAGGCCTCCGCGAGGTCGCCCTGCAGCAGCTTCACGTCCGAGATCTTGTTCACCACACCGCGGGCCGCGTTGCCGCGCAGCTCCTCGTCGAAGTAGCTGACCATCTCGGGCGTCGACAGGTTGCCCAGGGTCACCCGATCCTCGCGCGAGTAGGCATCCTGGATGTCGCCGAGCAGGCGCTCGAAGGCCTGGTAATCGGCCGGGCCGATCTGCACCGGGCGCGTCTGCGGCGGGCGCTGCCCACCGCCGAACATGCCGCCGGGAGCCGGGCCGCCCGGAGCGCCGCCCATCGGGCCGCGGGCGCCCGGCTGATCGTCGAGCGACGAGCGGGCGTAGGGCGCGCCGGCGCCGGCCGGCTCGTTCCGGCGGCGGAAGAACCGCAGGGCCAGCATCACCACGAGCACGACGAGACCGACCTGGAACAGGAGGCCGATTATCGAGGCGAGGCCACCGAGATTGCCGAAGAAGCCGCCGCCGAGCAGCGCGCCGATTAGGCCGGCGCCGAGCAAGCCCGCGAAGAAGCCGCCGCCGAACCGGCGACCCGGCGCGGCCGGCGCCTGCATGCCGGGGCTGCCCATGCCAGGCGAGGGCGCGGTCTGCGAGCGCTGCATCGTCGACCCGCCGCCCGGGGCGGTCGGCGTGGCAGAGGGCGCCGTGTAGGTGCGCGAGCCGCGGGACCCGACGGACCCGCCGCCGCCCGGACGGGCTTCCACGACGGGTGCCGCGACGGTCAGCGCAGCGGCCAGCGCCAGGAGGGCGGCCACACGCCGGCGGCGCGAAATCTCAGTAAACATGTACACGCCTCAGAGGACGAGAACCGGGTGGCGCGGAGCGCCAGTGACGATATGGGAACGGTCGGGCAGCGGTTTTAGTCCTGGCCGCCGTCGCCCGGGCGACGTTTTCCACCGGATCGGTGCTGCGCATTCCGAGCCCGCCCGTCGCGCCCATCGCGTGAATGGCACGGCTCTAGTGGAGCGTGCGCTCCGGGGCGGCCGGGAAGGAGAGGCGCACCTGCGTCCCCTCCCCGCTGCGGCTGTCGAGGGTGATGGTCCCGTTCTGCCGCTTCATGAGACCGTGGACGATCGCGAGGCCCGCGCCGCGCCCGGCCTCGTGGCTGGTCTGGAACGGCGCCAGGGCCCGGGCGAGCATCTCGGGCGACATGCCCTGCCCGGTGTCGCCGACCGCGATCCCGACGCTCCCCTGGCCCGGCTGCTGCAGGGAGCGGTCGCCGGGATCCACCCGGAAGGTCGACAGGGTCAGCGTCCCGCCCGACGGCATCGCCTCGCAGGCATTGGCGACGAGATGCCGCAGGGCGAACTCGATCTGCGTGGGATTGCTGATCGCCCGCGGCAGGCCCGGCGTCGCCGCCACGGTGAGGCGGATGCCGGGCGGCAGGTCGGGCTCGAGGCGGGCGGCGAGGTCGGCCACGATGGCGTCGAGGTCGACCGACCGGACGTCCGGCGCGATGCGGCGCGAATAGGCGAGCAGGTGCCGGGTCAGGATCGCCGCGCGCTCGGTAGCGTCGGCCGAGCGGGCGATCGCCCGCTGGACGAACGGCTCCTGCCGGTCCCCGAGCCTCCGCTTGAGGCCGTCGATGTAGCCGATCAGGATCTGCAGGAAGTTGTTGAACTCGTGGGCGACGCTGTTGGTCAGGAGTCCCAGCGCCTCGCGCTGGCGGGAGAGCGCGAGTGCGCCCTCGGCCTCGCGCCGGGCCGTCTCGTCGCGGATCTGGCCGATCCGGAACGGGGTTCCGGGCAGGGCCGCCGTCTCCAGGCGGGCCCAGAAGCTCGTCCCGTCCGCGCGGCTGGCCAGGAATTCCTGAGGCTCGGTGCCGGCGGGGTCGAGGGGCGCCGTGCGCTGCGCCAGGATCAGGTCGAGTCCCTGCGCGACGAGCCGCTCCGCCGGGTAGCCGGCGATCCGCTCCAGGGCGGGATTGGCGTGGCGGACACGGCCCTGCGGATCGAGCACCAGGCTGGGCGTCGGCAGCGCGTCGAGGAGCGCGCGGGCCTCGTCCGCCAGCGACCCGCCTTCGGCCGCGCTGTGATCCGTCCCGGGCTGCGCCATGCTGCGTTCGCGCTCAGCGGATGCGGAAGGTCCGCGACGGGCCAGCGATAGCGATGAACGGCCTCACGGCCAAGCGTGGATCCGCGGGTGGATCCGCGCGTCGAACGGCGTGCCGACCCGTTCGGGCACCGCCTACTGGCGCACCCACATCACCCGGGCCATCCAGGCCACCTCGCCGAGATTGAGGACCCGGTCCTCGTGCTCGGGGTTCAGGGAGGCCAGTTCCACGGTCCGGGCGGTACGCCGCCGCAGCTCCTTGGCCAGAACCTCGCCGCCGTGCAGGCGGACCACGACGCGGTCGCCCTTGCGCACGCTGGCCGTCGGCGACACGATCAGGACGTCGCCGTCCCGGAACAGCGGCAGCATGGAATCGCCCTGGATCTCCAGCGCGAAGGCCCGCTCCTCGCCGAGATCCGGAAACTCGATCTCCTCCCAGCCGGCGCCCCCGGTGGGCATGCCCTCGTCGGTGAACAGGCGGCCGGCCCCGGCCTGGGTCAGGCCGATCAGCGGCACCATCGTGCGGGCGGGGATCTCGCGGGCCTCGATGAGCCGCAGGAACTCGTCGAGGCTCGAGCCTGTGGCGGCCAGGACCTTCGACACGGACTCGGTGGACGGCCAGCGCTTGCGGCCGTCGGCGCCCACGCGCTTCGACCGGTTGAAGCTGGTCGCGTCGAGGCCGGCGCGGCGGGCGAGGCCCGAGGCCGAGTAGCCGTGGCGCTCGGCGAGCCGGTCGATGGCGTTCCAGATCTGCTCGTGCGACAGCATAGCGGGCTCGGAAGCTCAGCCTGAGCGGGCCGGCACCCCCGTCTCACCAGCCGGGATCCGGCTGCCTCGGAGGCACGGAGACGGTTCGCCCGCCGGGTCCGTTCGACACCCGCCGGGTACGCGCGGAGATACTTGACAATCTGCTTTCCGGATCCGCTCTGCCGGTCCGGACGGGGCTGTGTGACGTCCAGCCTAGTCGTAGGAAAGTAGAACTACGGGCGGCAGATTGCAATCGCTCCTCGAATCGGGCGCGGCGCGGCGCGGTTGCCGCCGCGGCCCGGCGCCTCTATCGCAGCGTCGTCTCCGGGGAGCTTCGATGCCGCTCATCTACAAGATCTGTCCGCGCCCTCTGTGGCGCGAGGCCGAGGCCGCGGGCCGGTTCACGGGCGCCCCGATCGATCATCAGGACGGCTTCATCCATTTCTCGACGGCCGCCCAGGTCGCCGAGACGGCGGCCCGGCACTTCGCCGGGCAGGACGACCTGCTCCTCGTCGCGGTCGAGGCCGACGCCCTCGGCGACGGCCTGCGCTACGAGCCCTCTCGCGGCGGCGACCTGTTCCCGCATCTCTACGGCCCGCTACCGCTGTCCGCCGTGGTCGCGGTGGACGATATGCCGCTGGGCGCCGACGGCCGGCACGCCTTCCCGGCCGGGATCCTGCCGGCATGATCGCGGCCGCCTTCCCCCTCGTCAGACCGCTGCTGCACCGCCTCGACGCGGAGCGCGCGCACG
The DNA here is from genome assembly GCF_900110155.1 of Methylobacterium sp. UNC300MFChir4.1. NCBI lineage: Bacteria > Pseudomonadati > Pseudomonadota > Alphaproteobacteria > Hyphomicrobiales > Methylobacteriaceae > Methylobacterium > Methylobacterium sp. UNC300MFChir4.1. The sequence continues at coordinate 206,826 of NZ_FOCS01000010.1, forward strand.
ACCTGACCCTCGCCGCCCTGGCGCTCCTGCCCGCGGGGCCGCGGCCGGCGGACGACCCGCGCCTCGCCGTCGACCTGCTCGGCCGCCGCTTTCCCAACCCGGTCGGCCTCGCGGCCGGCTTCGACAAGGGCGCGCGCGTTCCCGACGCGCTGCTGGGCCTCGGCTTCGGCTTCGTCGAGGTCGGCGGGGTCGTGCCGCGGCCCCAGCCCGGCAACCCGCGGCCGCGGGTCTTCCGCCTCCCCGACGACCGCGCCGTGATCAACCGCTTCGGCCTCAACAGCGAGGGGCTGGAGGTGGTGGCCGACCGTCTGCGCGCCCGGAGGGGGCGACCCGGCATCGTCGGCGTCAACATCGGCGCGAACAAGGAATCCGCCGACCGCCTCGCCGACTACGCCGCCTGCACCGCAGCCCTCGCGCCGCTCGTCGACTTCGTCACGGTCAACGTCTCCTCCCCCAACACGCCGGGCCTGCGCGACCTCCAGGGTGAGGCCTTCCTCGACGAGCTCCTCGCCCGCACGGTCGAGGCCCGCGACGCGGCAGGCGCCGGCGCGGCGATCCTCCTCAAGATCGCCCCCGACATGTCGCTCGACGCCCTCGACGCGGTCTGCGCGACGGCGCAGCGGCGCGGGGTCCAGGCCCTCGTCGTGTCCAACACCACGGTGGCCCGCCCGGCGAGCCTGCGCGAGCAGGGTCTCGCGCGGGAGACGGGCGGCCTCTCGGGGCGGCCGCTCTTCGGCCCGGCGACGCGGATGCTCGCCCAGACGCGCCTGCGCGTCGGGGACGCGCTGCCGCTCATCGGGGTCGGCGGCGTGGATTCGGCCGAGGCGGCCTGGACCAAGATCCGGGCCGGGGCGAGCCTCGTGCAGCTCTACTCGGCGCTGGTCTACGAGGGGCCGGGCCTCGTCGGGCGCATCAAGGTCGGGCTCCTGCGGCGCATGAGCGAGGCCGGCATCGCCTCGCTCCGGCAGGTCGTCGGGCGCGACGCCGCCGACCTCGTCCGCGGGGACTGAGCCGGCGCGGGCGAACCGTTCGCGGCGCCGCGCCGGACAATTTTTTTGGGGCCGCAGTTTAGAAAGGCTTTGCATAGCGGGAGCTTAGCCTGTGCCCCGTGCATGAGGGGCCTGCGCCGACACGCCATTGTGAGGGGGTCGGAGAGGCGCTTATCTCGCGGTTGCGAGACACATCGCGTCAGCCAATCCAGGACGGTTCATGGCCCAGTCTGAAGGGTCCACCAAGCGCTCCTCCGCCGCCGGCGGCTGGGGTGCTCTGAAGAGCTGCGGCAAGCACCTGCTCGGCAGCCGCGCACCCCTCACCGGCGCCCGCGCGCTGCTGAAGGCGAACCAGCCCGACGGGTTCGACTGCCCCGGCTGCGCCTGGGGCGACCCGGAGCACGGCTCGTCCTTCGAGTTCTGCGAGAACGGCGTGAAGGCGGTTTCCTGGGAGGCGACCGACAAGCGCACGAAGCCGTCCTTCTTCGCCAAGCACACCCTGACCGAGCTGCGCACCTGGAGCGACTACGCCCTGGAGGGCCAGGGCCGCCTGACGCACCCGATGCGCTACGACGCGGCGAGCGACCGCTACCTGCCGGTGAGCTGGGACGAGGCCTTCGCGGAGATCGGCGCGACCCTGCGCGGGCTCGACCATCCGGACCAGGCCGAATTCTACACCTCGGGCCGCGCCTCCAACGAGGCGGCGTACCTGTACCAGCTCTTCGCCCGCGCCTACGGGACCAACAACTTCCCCGACTGCTCGAACATGTGCCACGAGGCGAGCGGCGTCGCGCTGATCGACGCCATCGGCATCGGCAAGGGCACGGTCCTGCTGGAGGATTTCGAGAAGGCGGACGCGATCTTCTGCGTCGGCCAGAATCCCGGCACCAACCACCCGCGGATGCTCGGCGACCTGCGCCGGGCGGCCGAGCGCGGCGCCAAGGTCGTGGTGCTGAACCCGGTCCGGGAGCGCGGCCTGGAGCGCTTCGCCGACCCCCAGAACACCGTCGAGATGCTGCGCGGCGCCAGCCGCCCCATCGCCAGCCACTACCTGCAGCCGCGCTCGGGCGGCGACATGGCGGCCTTCCGGGGCATCGCCAAGGTCGTGTTCGCCCGCGACGCCGAGGCGCTGGCGGCCGGCCGGCCCTCGCTCCTCGACCGCGCCTTCCTCGAGCACCACACCGCCGGGCTCGAGGCCTACCGCGCCGCCGTCGAGGCGACGTCCTGGGACGCAATCCTCGACCAGTCGGGCCTGACCGTGGACGAGATCGCCGCGATGGCGGACGTCTATCTGGGCGCCCAGCGGGTCATCGCGACCTGGGCCATGGGCGTGACCCAGCACCGCCATTCGGTTGCGACGATCCGAGAGATCGCTAACCTGCTGTTCCTGCGCGGCCATATCGGCCGGGCCGGCGCGGGCCTCTGCCCGGTCCGCGGCCACTCGAACGTGCAGGGCGACCGCACGGTCGGCATCAACGAGCGCCCGTCCGCCGCCTTCCTGGATTCCCTGGAGCAGCATTTCGGCCTCGCCATGCCGCGCCGGCACGGCCACAACGTCCTGGCGGCGATCCGGGCCATGCGCGACGGCACCGCGAAGGCCTTCATCGGGCTCGGCGGCAACTTCCTGCGGGCGACGCCCGACACGCCGGTCGTGGCGCAGGCGCTGGCCTCGTGCCGGCTCACCGTGCACATCGCCACCAAGCTCAACCACGCCCATCTCGTGCCGGGCGCGGTCGGCTACCTGCTACCCTGTCTGGGCCGCACCGAGATCGACCGGGGCGCCGAGGGCAAGATCCAGATCGTGACCGTCGAGGATTCGATGAGCATGGTCCACGGGTCGGGCGGCATCAACAAGGCCGCCTCGAAGGAACTGCGCTCCGAGATCGCCATCATCGCCGGCATGGCGCAGGCGACCGTCGGCTCCGCCGCCATCGACTGGGCCGGCTTCGCCGCGGATTACGACCGGATCCGCGAGGCGATCGCCGCCACGATCCCGGGCTTCACCGGCTACAACACCCGGGTGCGCAAGCCGCGCGGCTTCATGCTGCGCAACCTCGCCGCCGAGCGGGTGTTCGAGACCGCCACCGGCCGGGCCACCTTCTCGGCCGACGCCCTGCCGGCCGAGACCGAGCACCAGGCCGCCCGGAAGACGCGCGACACCTACGTGCTGCAGACCTTCCGCAGTCACGACCAGTACAACACGACGATCTACGGCCTGGATGACCGCTACCGCGGCGTCTACGGCGAGCGCCGCGTGATCTTCGCCCACCCGGACGACCTCGCGGAGATCCGCGACCGGCTCGGCGACCGGGTCGACGTCGTCGGCACGCACGACGACGGCATCACCCGCCGGGCGGAGGATTTCCGCCTCGTGCCCTTCGACATGCCGCGGGGCGCGCTGGCCGGCTACTATCCGGAGCTGAACGTGCTCGTGCCGCTCTCGACCTACGGCGAGAAGAGCGACACGCCGACCTCCAAGTCGGTGCTGGTCACCCTGCAGGCGCGCGCGGCCGCGTGAGCGCGGAGCCCGACGAGGCGGCGTTCGTCGCCGCCCTCGACCGGGTTTCGGCCGCCCGCCCGGATCTCGACCCGCTGGCGGCGGGCCTCCTGGCGGCGCTCGACCTCGGCCTGCCGGGCGACAGCCGCGCCTTCGCCCGCACCTTCGGGGTGGAGCACGCCCTGGTGCTGCGCGCCCTCTCGGGCCTGGACGAGGCGGGCCTCGTCGCCGTCACGGCCCGCGACGGGCGCACCCAGCGGACGCGCTACACCACCGCCGATTCAGGGTCGTCGGTGCCGTCATCACGCGCGTAGCGAAGTGACCCAGGGACCGCGACAGACTCGGGCGCGGCGCTGCCCTGGATCGCTTCGCTCCGGCGAGGACGGACGCGCTCAGAACCCCTTCGCCTTGATCGCCTCGGCCCAGGTGACCGCCCGCCGGTTCACGCCGAGATGCTGCCGCTCGTAGAGCCGGCCCTCCAGCTTGATCGCGCCGCGCTTGGCGTATTCCGGGCGCTCGAACGCCTCGATAACCAGCTTGGCCCGGCGCACCTCCTCATCGGTGGGGGCGAAGGACGTGTTGGCCGGCTCCAGCTGCGTTGGGTGGATCAGGGTCTTGCCGTCGAAGCCCAGGTCGCGGGCCTGCCGGCACTCGTCGCGGCAGCCCTCTGTGTCGGCGATGTCGTTGTAGACGCCGTCGAGGATCGCGAGCCCCTCCGCCCGCGCGGCGGCCAGCGCCATCATCATCCAGGGCAGCATCGGCACGCGGCCGGGGACGATCTTGGCCCAGGTGTCCTTGGCGAGGTCGTTGGTGCCGAGCACGAGGCAGGTCAGCCGGTTGCGCGGGTCGCGCTTCGCCCGGGCGATCTCCTGGATGTTGAGGATCGAGGCCGGGGTCTCGATCATCGCCCAGATCGCGATTCCGTCCGGCGCGTCGAGGGATTCGAGCCGGTCGGCGATGCTCTCCAGCACGGCGGGGGACGAGACCTTCGGCATCAGGATCGCGTCGGGCTCGGCCTCGATGGCGGCGTGGAGATCCGCCTCGCCCCACGGGGTCTGCGGGGCGTTGACCCGGATGACCAGCTCGCGGCTGCCGTAGGCGCCGCTCTTCACCGCGGCGCAGACCTGATCGCGGGCGAGCTCCTTCTCCTCCGGGCCGACGGCGTCCTCGAGATCGAGGATGATGCTGTCCACCGGCAGGGACTTGGCCTTGTCGAGCGCCCGCTGGTTCGAGCCGGGCATGTAGAGCACGCTGCGGCGCAGGCGCAGATCGGTGGTCGTGGCCATCGGCTTCTCCCTTCTGGGCCGTCGCGCGGCCTCCCGTCGTTGCGCTGCACCCTAAAGCACGAACCCGGCCGCGCCACACCCTAAAGGTCGGGGCGGGTGAGTCCCCGCGCGGTTTGATACCGCGCCGTCTCTCCGCAGATCGAAGCCGCGGTTTGGTCATGTTCCGCCGCTTAAAGGCCGGACGAAACCAATTCTCGAAGTCCGGGATCTCTACGATGCGCAAAGTCTTGGTCACCCTCGCCTTGCTCGGGACATTGGCGGCACCTGAGGCGGCCCGGGCCCAGAGCCGGACCACCCTCGGCGTCGGCTCCGGCGCGGTCGCGGGGGCGCTGGTCGGCGGCCCCATCGGCGCGGTCGCGGGGGCCGTGGTCGGCGGCTTCGTGGGGAACTCGTCGGAGCGCGGGCGCCGGCACGTCCGCCGGGGACGCCGCTACGGCTACGCGGCCCCGCGCCGGTCCTACCCTCGGCGGGCGGAGGCGGCCGTGCCGCGCACCACCGGCTCGGTGGCCCGCGCCGCGTCAGCGGCCCAGCCCACCACCTGGAAAGACCCGCGCTAGCGCGCCTCGAGGTTGCGCGCGGCTGCCGCCTAGGCCGCCGGTTCGAGGGCGGCCGCGGCCGGCGTCCGGAACGTGTCCCGGGCGAGGCGCGGGAACGCGATCGCCTGTCCGAGGCCCCGGGCGCCCAGGAAGCTCACGAAGGCCAGCCACAGCCCGGTATTGCCGAAGCCCAGGCTCTCGACGAGCGCGAGGATCGCGCAGTAGGCGGCGAGCGCGCACACCATCAGGTTGCGCATCGCCCGCGTCCAGGTCGCGCCGATATAGATCCCGTCATACGCGAAGGGCGCCGCGGCGGCGAGCGGCGCCAGGGCGGCGAGGACGAGGTAGGACCGGGCCGCCTCGCGCACCGGTCCGTTCGTGGTCACGGCATCGATGAAGGCCGGACCGCCCGCCAAAGATACCAAGCTGACCGCGAAGCCGAAGCCGAGGCACCAGCGCAGGCTCAGGGCGGCGGCCGCGTCGAACGCCTCCCGGTCCCGGGCGCCGACGGCCTGGCCGCACAGGGTCTCGGCCGCCGTGGCGAAGCCGTCGAGGAAGAAACCGCCGATCAGGAAGAGATTCCACAGGACCGAGTTCGCGGCCAGAACCACGTCGCCCTGCCGGGCGCCGAGCGCCGAGAACAGCACGATGCCGGTGATCAGCGCGAGCGTCCGCAGGATGACGTCGCCGTTGACGCTGAGCGTCCGGCGGAGCGCCGCAGCGTCGCGGAGGTCGCGCAGCGGCACCCGGAAGGGCCGGGAGCCGAGCCGTGCGAGGAGGATCAGCCCGAGGCCGAGCCCGAGCGCCTCGGCGCCGAGGGTCGCCAGCGCCGCGCCGGCGAGGCCCAGGCCGAAGCCCAGGACCAGAATGAGCGTCAGCGCGACGTTGGTCAGGTTGATGGCGATCTGCAGCAGCAGGCCGAGATCGGTGCGCCCGCGCCCCAGGACCGAGCCGAGCACGCCGTAGCTCGCCAGCACGAAGGGCGCGGACAGGATGCGGATGTGGAAGTAGGTCGCGAGACCGGCGATGACCGCCGCGCTCGCCCCGCTGATCGCGAAGGCGAGCTGCGCGAGGGGGCCCTGCAGGGCCGCCAGGACGAGCCCGATCAGGGCGCCCGCCGCCAGCGCCCGCGCCAGGATGCGGTCGACCTCGGCGTCGTCGCGCCCTCCGACCGCCTGCGCGGTCAGGCCGGCGGTCGCCATGCGGAGCGCCCCGAACGACCAGAAGATCGCGTCGAAGATCACCGCGCCGAGGGCGATGGCGCCGAGCAGCGCCGCGTCGCCGAGCCGCCCGATCACCGCCGCGCCGACGAAGCCGAGCATCGGCGTCGTGACGTTGGCGATCGTCATGGGCAGCGCCAGGGCCAGGACGCGGCGGTTCGTCGGGCGGGCGGAGCTGGCGACGGTGTGCATCATGCCGCACGCTAAGAAGCCGCGCCCTCCGCGCAAAGCGGGGTGATCGCATCGGCGGGTTGCGATGGCGGGCGGCCGATCTACCCGAACCCCCGGCGCGCCGGGCCGTCGGGGCGCGACCGGACCGGATCGGCCCCGGACCCTCTCAGCGGGAGACGGCGAAGAGGCGCGCGATCAGCCAGAGCGGCACGACGACGATCGCCCCGGCGACGATCCAGCCGCCGAAATCGTGGAGCGAGGCGAGCCCGACCTCCACCAGCGCCCGCGCCGAATCGTAGACGTGCCAGAACAGCCGCCCCGGCGTCAGGCCGAGCATCGACATGAAGGCGCCGACCAGCACCGACAGGAACAGGAGCCGCAGGAACACGCCGGCCGGCGAGCCGCCGAGGAACCGCCGCAGGGCGGAGGGGCGCGACCGGTAGCTGTCCGCGCCGTAGGGGGCGTTCGGCGGGGCGCCCTGCTGATAGCCTTGCCGGCGCCGGTCGTGATCGACGAGCATTGCGTCCTCGTGAAGCCTCAGGGCCCTCGGATCGGCGACGAAGCGGGCGGAACCGTGACCGGCACACCACACCGCGTCGAAACTCGAGCGCGGATCAGGCGTTGGCGGGTTTCTCGCGCGCCGTGCAGATGGCAAGCGGCGTCGCGCGCGCCAAGATGCCGGACGGGGTGGACTACGCCGCGGGACTCTCGCGGCGCGGCCTCGGCCAAAGGGAGAACTCCCGGGAATCGGGAATTGGTGTGAGAGGCTCTGAGTGCCGACGGGACCATACGCACGATGATCGACCACGCCCTGTTCGACCCGGCGACGATCGATCCCGAGACGCTCCGGCTCAATGCCGAGATCGTCGCGGCGCACGCCGCGCTGCCCGATCCCTGGTCGCTGCCGATCGCCGAGGTGCGCGAGCGGCGCCGTCTGGGCACCAAGGCGGCGCCCGCCATGCCGCACAGCGCCCGGGCGGAGTGGCTGACGATCGACGGGCCCGGCGGCCCCCTCAAGCTCCGCGTGGTCCGGCCCAAGCCCGGCACGAAGCTGCGCGGCGCCTACCTGCACGTCCACCGCGGCGGCTGGGTCTGGGGCTCCGCCGACGAGCAGGATCCCTGGCTGGAGCGCATCGCCGACACCTGCGGCTTCGTCGCCCTGTCGGTCGAGTACCGCCTCGCCCCCGAGCACCCGTATCCGGCGGCGCTGCTCGACTGCGAGGCGGCGGCCCTGTGGCTGGCCGGTCCGGGCAAGACCGAGTTCGGCATCCACGCGCTGACCATCGGCGGCGAGTCGGTGGGGGCGCACCTCGCTGTGATGGTGCTGCTGCGGCTGCGCGACAAGCACAACTTGCCGCGGGCCTTCCGGGGCGCCAACCTCAACGCCGGCTTCTTCGATCTCGGTCTCACACCGTCGGTGCGGAACTGGGGCGAGGAGCGGCTGGTCGTGAACACCCGCGACCTGACCAAGTTCGCCGACGGCTACGTCCGGGAGGGCATCGACCGGCGCCGTCCGGACGTGTCGCCGATCTACGCCGACCTGAAGGGTCTGCCGCCGGCCCTGTTCACCATCGGCACCGCCGACCCTCTCCTCGACGACACGCTGTACATGTCGGCGCGCTGGGCGGCGGCGGGCAATGGCGGCCACACGGCGATCTATCCCGGCGGCTGCCACGTCTTCGCCCGCTACCCGAGCCCGATGAGCGAGCGGGCGCTGGAGCTGATCGACCGCTTCCTGATGGCGCTCGCCTGAGCGACCCGTCCGAGATCCTGCCGGAGCGGTTCCGCGCCTGGTTCGCCGGGCGCGGCTGGGCTCCCCGATCGCACCAGCTCGATCTCCTGCGGATCGCCGGCGCCGGCCGCTCGGCGCTGCTGGTGGCGCCGACCGGGGCCGGCAAGACGCTGGCCGGCTTCCTGCCGAGCCTCGTGGCCCTCGCCGAGCGTGGCCCCCAGCAGAAGGCGGCGGGCCTCCACACCCTCTACGTCTCGCCCCTGAAGGCGCTCGCGGTCGACATCGCCCGCAACCTCGACGCGCCGATCGCCGAGATGGCGCTGCCAATGCGCGTCGAGACCCGCACCGGCGACACCCCGGCCCACAAGCGCACCCGCCAGATCAGCCGGCCGCCGGACATCCTGCTGACCACGCCCGAGCAGCTGGCGCTGCTGATCGCCCATCGCGAGGCGGCGGAATTCTTCTCCGGATTGCGCTGCGTGGTGCTCGACGAGCTGCACGCGCTGGTGACCTCGAAGCGCGGCGACCTGCTGTCCCTGGCACTGGCGCGGCTGCACCGGCTGAGCCCCGGCCTCGCGGCGATCGGGCTCTCCGCCACGGTGCGGGAACCGGACGAGCTGCGGAAGTACCTGGTGCCGCAGGGGCCGCTTCCCCCTCCTCCCGCCGCGCGCGGGGACGGCGCGTCCAGTCCTGACGCGTCTCCTCCCCCACCCCGACCCTCTCCCGGACGGGACGGGGAGCGCGTCGCGCCGCCCATGGCCGATCTCGTCACCGTCGCCGGCGGCGCGAAGGCGGACCTGCGCATGCTCGATCTCGGCCGGGCGCTGCCGATCTCCGGCCACACCGCGTGGCACTCGATGCCGGCGATCTACGACCTCATCCGCGAGCACCGGACCACGCTGGTCTTCGTGAACACCCGCCTCCAGGCCGAGTACACGTTCCAGGAGCTGTGGCGGCTCAACGACGACGCCTTGCCGATCGCGATCCACCACGGCTCGCTCGATGCCCAGCAGCGCCGCCGGGTCGAGGCCGCCATGGCGGCGGGCCAGCTCCGGGCGATCGTCTGCACCGCGACCCTCGATCTCGGCATCGACTGGGGCGACGTCGACCTCGTGGTCAATGTCGGCGCGCCGAAGGGGGCGAGCCGCATCATGCAGCGGATCGGCCGGGCCAACCACCGCATGGACGAGCCCTCGAAGGCCTACCTCGTCCCGGGCAACCGCTTCGAGATGCTGGAGTGCCAGGCGGCGCTGGACGCCGTCGAGGAGGCCGCCCAGGACACGCCGGACGCTCGCCAGGGCGCCCTCGACGTCCTCGCCCAGCACGTCCTCGGCATGGCCTGCGCCGACGCCTTCGATCCGCTCGACCTCTACGACGAGATCGTCTCGGCCGCGCCCTACGCCGGGCTGACCTGGGAATCGTTCGAGCAGGTGGTCGACTACGTCGCCACCGGCGGCTACGCGCTGCGCGCCTACGAGCGCTTCGCCAAGATCCTGCGCGGGCCGGACGGACTCTGGCGGGTGCGCGACGCCCGCACCGCCCAGGCCTACCGGATGAATGTCGGCACCATCGTGGAGGCGGCGCGGGTGAAGGTCCGCCTCGGCCGGACCCTGCGCGGCAAGCCCGGCACGGTGCTGCCGAAGACCGGCCGCGTGCTCGGGGAGATCGAGGACGAGTTCGCCGAGACGCTGACGGTGGGCGACACCTTCCTGTTCGCCGGCGAGACCCTGCGCTTCGAGGGGCTCGCCGAGGACGAGTGCCTCGTCACCCGCGCGCCGGCCGGCACCGACCCGGCGATCCCGTCCTACGCGGGCGCGAAGTTCCCGCTCTCGACCTTCCTGGCCGCCCGGGTCCGGGCGCTGATCGCCGACCCGTTCGAGTGGGACCGTCTGCCCGAGCAGATCGGCGCCTACCTGCTGCAGCAGCGCCGCCGCTCCGTCCTGCCGGGCGAGCGCGACCTGCTGGTGGAGACCTTTCCGCGCGGCAAGCGCTACTACCTCACGGCCTTCCCGTTCGAGGGCCGCCTCGCCCACCAGACGCTCGGCATGCTGCTGACCCGGCGGCTGGAGCGTTCCGGCCTGCGCCCGCTCGGCTTCGCGGCCAACGATTACGGCATCGCCATCTGGTCGACCCGCGACGTCTCGGAGCGCGCCGCGATCGATCCGGACTTCATCGGCGACCTCTTCGCCGTCGACATGCTGGGCGACGATCTGGAGGCGTGGCTCGACGAATCGGCCATGATGAAGCGCACCTTCCGGCAATGCGCGGTGATCGCCGGGCTGATCGAGCGCCATCACCCGGGACAGAAGAAGTCCGGCCGGCAGGTCACGATCTCGACCGACCTGATCTACGACGTGCTGCGCAAGCACCAGCCCGACCACCTGCTGCTGCGGGCCGCGCGGCAGGATGCGGCAACCGGACTCCTCGACGTGAGGCGCCTCGGCATGATGCTAGAGCGCATCCAGGGGCGAATCATCCACAGGTCTCTCGACCGGGTCTCGCCGCTCTCCGTGTCCGTGATGCTCGAGATCGGGCGCGAGCGAGTCTACGGCGAGGGCGCCGACGAGATCCTGGCCGAGGCCGAGGCGGAGCTTCTCCAAGAGGCTCTGTCCTGACCGTCGATCCGCCCTCCCCCGACGACACCGAGGATGCGATCTTGGCGGCCGGCCTGAGACTCGAGAAGACTCCCAAGCACCCCACCCTGCAGCTCGCGGGCGAGACCCTGGTGCTCGATCTCTGCGGCGGCCTCTGGCTGCCGGAGCACCGGACGCTGATCGTGTCCGACCTCCACCTGGAGAAGGGCTCGTCCTACGCGGCCCGCTCCGGCCAGTTCCTGCCGCCCTACGACACCCGGGAGACGCTCGCCTGCCTGCACGAGGCGGTGGTGCGGCACGATCCGGCCCGGGTGGTGGCGCTGGGCGATTCCTTCCACGACGCCCGCGGTCCCGAGCGCATGGAGCCGGGCGACCGCGCCCTGGTGGCGGCCCTGCAGGAGGGGCGGGACTGGGTCTGGATCGCCGGCAACCACGACGCGGCCGTGAACGAGGGCGTCGGCGGCCGCTACGCGGACGCACTGACGCTCGGCGGCCTCGTCCTGCGCCACGAGCCGAGCTCGGAGCCCGTGCCCGGCGAGATCGCCGGCCATCTCCATCCCTGCGGGAAGGTGGCGATGCGCGGGCGGGCGGTGCGCCGCCGCTGCTTCGTCACGGACGGCACCCGCCTCGTCATGCCGGCCTTCGGCGCCTACGCGGGCGGCCTGAACGTCCGCGACCGGGCGATCGAGAGCCTGTTCCCCGACGGCTTCACCGCCCATCTCCTCGGGGACGGGCGGGTCTTCGCCATCGGCCGGGCGCAGCTCGCCCGGGACTGAGTCGCCCGATCAGGCCGTCTTCATGAACCGGATCACGCTCTCCGACAGGCTCGTCGAGTGGCCGGCCAGGCTCTCGGCGATGCCTTGGACCGTCTGGGCGAGCTGACCGGTGGCGTTGGCGGCCTCGGAGACGCCGCCGATATTGCCCGCCATCTCGTGGGTCGAGACCGCCTGCTCCTCGACGGCGCTCGCCATCGCCAGGGTGAGCTTGGACAGTTCGTCCACCGCGGCCGTGATCATCTCGATGGCGCCGACCGCCTCGCCGGTCGCGCTCTGGATCGCCGAGACCTGCTGCGTGATCTCGCCGGTCGCCTTGGCGGTCTGCTCGGCGAGCGCCTTCACCTCGGAGGCCACCACGGCGAAGCCGCGCCCGGCGGCGCCGGCGCGGGCCGCCTCGATGGTGGCGTTCAGAGCGAGCAGGTTGGTCTGGTCGGCGATCGACTTGATCATGCCCACCACCGCGTCGACCTTGCGGGCGTTCTCGGCGAGCTGGCGCATGGTCGCGTCGGTGGTCCCCGCCTGGGCGGCGATCTGCTGCGCGCGCTCCGAGACTCGCCCGACTTGGCCGGAGATCTCCTGGATCGCGCCGTTCATCTGCTCGGAGTTCGACGCGACCGACGACGCCTTGTGGCGCGCGGACTCGGCCGACTGCATCAGGCCCACGGCCGAGCTCTGCATTTCCTGGATGGCGGAGCCGACGGCCTCGACGACCCGCTTGACGTCGGTCTCCATGTTCACCTGCGCGGTGACCACCGCCCAGGTCAGCATCGGGCCGAGGTACTGCCCCTTCTCGTCGTTCACGGCCGTGACCCGCAGGTTGAGGGTCTCGGGCCCGACCTTGATCTTGGTGCTGTGCGGCAGCCGGCTCGCGTCGGCCAGCATCGTGCGCTGGTGGCTGGGGTTCTTGTGGAAGATGTCGAACGAGCGGCCGAGCATGTCGTCGACCTTCACCGGCAGGTGCTGGTCGATCGTGCCGAGGGTCTTGCGCGACGTGGCGTTCATGTAGTCGATCTTGAAGTTGTCTTTCAGATCGGCCGTCATGACCGCAACCGGAACGTTGTCGATCATCGTCAGGAGCCGGTTGATCTCCTTCTTCTTCGCCGAGATGTCCGCGGCGAACTTGACGACCTTGATCGGCTTGCCGCGCGCGTCGAGGACAGGATTGTACGTCGCCTCGAGCCAGACCGAGTCGCCCTCCTTGTCGAGGCGCAGGAACTCGCCCGTGACGTACTGGCCGTCCTTCAGCTTGCTCCAGAACGCCGCGTAATCGGCGGACTCGGCGTAGCTCTTGTCCACGAAGATGCGGTGATGGCGGTTCTGGACATCGCTGAGGCCGTATTTCATCAATCGCAGGAAGTTCTCGTTCGCGTGAAGGACCGTTCCGTCCATCGAGAACTCGATGATCGCCAGCGAGCGGTCGAGCGCGTCGATCTTGGCCTGGGCTTCATTGAAAACAGTGCGATTGAACATGGTACGGCTCGCGTTCCCCCGGCGTGGGGTGTAGCCTCACAGCGTTAATGAATCCCTTATTCTGGCATTCGTCCAGTTTAAGAGTTGCCTGACGGAAATCGAATGCTTGGAGCGCCGTGCCCTCTGTGCGTCCGTAACCGGACCGACGCCATCGTCGAGATTGCATTCAAATATAAACTCGGTCAGGGCCGAAGCATACTTACGAATATCAGAACCAGCCGCGCATGCGAAAGTATACGATCGGCGCGACCGCGCTGATGAGGATCAGGCCGAGCGCGTAGGGATATCCGAGCGCCCAATCCAGCTCGGGCATGTGCTTGAAATTCATGCCGTAGATCGACGCGATCAGCGTCGGCGGGACGCCGACCACCGAGACGACGGTGAGGACGCGGAAGACGTTGTTCTGCTCGATGGTGATCAGGCCGAGGGCCGCGTCGAGCAGGAACTGCACGTTCTCGGCGAGCCGAGTTTCGAACTCGTCGAGGGATTCGATGTCCCGCTTGATCGTCTCGAAGCGCGCATCCTCCGGCAGGCCGAGGCTGTCGCAGGCCGCGGCGACGAACGGGATGATCCGTTCGAGCCCGAGCAGGCTCGACCGGATCTTGCCCAGAACCTTCCCGCGGTTGCTGATGCCGCGCAGGATCCGGCGCAGGGCGAGGTCGCGGCGCCGGGGCGGCGGGCTCTCCAGGCGCCGCCGCTCGGCACCGCGGACGTCGAAGTCGAAGATGCGGGTCGAGAGCGTGTCGAGCTCGGAGCCCATATCCTCGAGGGCGTCGGCGAGGCTGTCGACCAGTTCCTCCAGCACGACGAGGAAGATCTCGCTCGGCGTCGTGCTGCCGTCGCCGTCGGCGATACGCTTCGCGGACGCCTCGAAGGCGCGCAGGTCGTGGAAGCGGATCGTGACGAGGTGATCCTTGGTCAGCAGGAAGCCCAGCGGCTTCAGCTGCGACGCGCTCTGCTCGAACGTGATCATCGGGGTCGAGAGCGAGAGGCCGCCCTTCACGCGGCGCAGGCGACTCGACGTCTCGACCTCCGAGAGCGCCGCCCGCGACGGCACCCGCAGGCCGGTCGCGGCCTCGACCGCCGCGGCCTCTTCCGGCGTGGGGTCGTTCAGGTCGAGCCACACGGTGTCGCGCGCGATCGGGCCGCCGGGTCGCAGCGCCACCGGGCCTTCGGGTCCGTGCAGGCTCAGCATGAGAGCGCGTTATCCATGAGGGAGAACGGGGCCGCCGGCGCGTCATCGCACCGTCGCGCGGGGGTGCGACAGCCTTGACTCGGAACCCGCCCGCGCCTATCTCGCGGCCGTCTTTGGCACTCGCCGAGACAGAGTGCTAACAGTCGAGTTTGCGAACGGTCCCGCCGGCCGCATCAACGCCAACTCAAGACCTGAAGCAAGAGGGCAGCTCATGAAGTTCCGTCCGCTGCACGACCGCGTGGTCGTCCGTCGCATCGAAGGCGAAGAGAAGACCAAGGGCGGCATCATCATCCCGGACACCGCCAAGGAGAAGCCGCAGGAGGGCGAGGTCGTCGCCGTCGGTCCCGGCGCCCGCGACGAGGCCGGCCGCGTCAACGCGCTCGACGTGAAGGCTGGCGACCGCGTCCTGTTCGGCAAGTGGTCCGGCACCGAGGTCAAGATCGACGGTCAGGACCTCCTGATCATGAAGGAATCCGACATCATGGGCGTCGTCGCCGCCTGATCGGGTCACCCGCCATCGCCCTTTGAGGCCGTCCCGGCCTTGGGGTTCAACAACCAGCTAAGAGGCACACAATGGCAGCGAAAGACGTTCGTTTCTCCGCCGACGCCCGCGATAAGATGCTGCGCGGCGTCGACATCCTCGCCGACGCGGTGAAGGTGACGCTCGGCCCGAAGGGCCGCAACGTCGTGATCGAGAAGAGCTTCGGCGCCCCGCGCATCACCAAGGACGGTGTGACGGTCGCCAAGGAGATCGAGCTCGC